>JAGQUY010000036.1 GCA_020438245.1 Bacteroidota bacterium | reverse complement strand
CGGCAACCTTCGATGGCTACGAGGATATGGGCAATATTCTCTTTGTTAATACGACGAGGGCCAAGGCGATCGAATGAAGAAAATTCACAGTCGTGCAGAGAGCGGCGAGACACTTCACGGTCTGCGTAAGAGACTGCATAGTATCATTTTTGAATCGGATACGACGGCCGGGAAGTGGTTTGATGTCGTCCTGTTGTGGGCGATTGTTCTCAGTGTCCTTTCAGTCATGCTGGAGAGCGTCAAATCCATCGACGCCCAATATGGACAGTGGCTCCGCGTAACCGAATGGTTCTTTACTTTCCTGTTTACGCTAGAATATCTTACCCGTCTGTTTTCCGTCGACCGGCCACTTCGATACGCTTTTAGTTTCTTCGGCATTGTGGATTTCCTCGCCGTACTGCCGGGCTATCTTGGCCTCTATTTTACGCAGACCCAGTACCTGCTCGTTATCCGTACCATTCGCCTATTGCGGGTTTTTCGGATTTTCAAATTGGCAAGATATCTGAATGAAGCGGAAGTGCTGCTTGCCGCACTCAAGGCAAGCCGGGCAAAGGTGACGGTTTTTCTTGGGTCGGTCGTGACCCTCGTCGTTATCATGGGAACCATCATGTACCTTATTGAAGGCGCAGCCAGCGGTTTTACCAGTATACCGATGAGCATCTATTGGGCCATCGTTACTCTGACAACTGTCGGATATGGTGACATTGCACCTCAAACAGCCATTGGACAGGCAGTGGCTTCTCTTGTCATGATTTTGGGCTACGCTATTATCGCCGTACCCACGGGGATCGTCACCGTGGAACTGGCCGCCGCCAGCAGAAAGAGGTCAGCTCTTTATTGCCCGGGTTGTGACGCGGAAATCCATGATGACGATGCAAGGCACTGCAAACACTGTGGAGCGCGACTGAAGGCCGTTTCCTCTTCGAAGTGACCGCCCTTACTATTTCCAACTTTCTCACCCGGATATTTGAATCCCTGCCGTCATTGACATACATTACGATGCCATGAAACAATATGTTGATCGCTTCACCCAGGTGCTGCAAAAAGGCTTTCGTTATGTTACACAGCAGGCCGCACTGACCGGTGAATCCATTTTCAATCTGCGTCATACCGATGCCGGTTTGATCTTGTCGTCCGTAGTCATCGGGATGTCCGTAGGTGTAGCCATCGTGGTTTTCCACTCAATCATGATCGGATTCGAGAAGTTCTTTTCCTTCATCTTCGATGAAACCGCTGCCGTTCCGTTTGTGAGATTCTTTGCGCTGCCTTTGGTGGCAGGTCTCGGCGGATTGGGAGTCGGAATCCTGAACAACACGATCTTTCAGGAGACACATGGACATGGTTTCGAATCCGTGGTAGAGGCTATCCGGGCGAAAGGGGGCCGACTCAAAGGACGATTAGCCGTCCAAACCATGCTCAACGCCGCCATCTCCATCAGCTCCGGTGGAGGAGGAGGGCGGGAAGCACCGACTATTCTACTGGGCTCTGCGTTGGGATCCCGCATGGGTCAAGCTGTCGATCTCAAATCCTACCAATTACGATTACTCTCCGCGGCAGGTGCGTCGGCCGCAATGGCCGGCATTTTTAACGCCCCCCTCGGCGGCGTGATTTTTGCCGTAGAAGTCATTCTTGGAAAACTCACGCTTGTTTCTATTATGCCGGTCGTTCTCTCGGCAGTCATGGCCACGGCAACGACAAGATTTTTTCTTGGTAACGATCCCCTCCTCATACAGCCGCCCACGATTTCAGTGCACTGGTACGATTATTTTTTGCTCGCCGTCGTCGGTATGTTGAGCGGCTTCGCCACCATCTATTTTTTACAAGCTTTCCGACTGACACGCGTCAGTATGCGGCGATGGCTTTCTCGAATCGAACCCATGTGGCGCCCGGCAATCGGAGGGCTTATCGCCGGTACCCTGATCGCCATCTCGAAAGATTTGCTTGAGACTACGTACGATCCGATCAACAAGGCCATTCGCGGCGAGGGTATTCTGTGGCTTGCTCTGGTTACCCTGCTCCTTAAACCCATTGCGGCAGGCGTAACACTTGGCAGCGGAGGCGAGGGCGGAACATTTGCGCCCGCGCTTAAATTTGGAGCCCTGTTCGGTTTTGTAGTCGGCAGTCTGCTTTCGTTTGTCATCCCCGGCGTCCAACCGGGACTCTACGCCGTCGTGTGCGCCGCGGCCGTCATTGCAGGTTCTTTTTATGCGCCGTTATCCGCCGCATTGATCCTTTTCGAGGTCAGCGACAACTATGAAATTCTGCTTCCGCTCCTGTTCTGTACAATGTTTTCCATTTTGGTTGTTCGTAAGATGCGCGGTCATACTTTCAACCCGAACCAACGGTCGCTGGAGGATGAAGCCATCGCACACGGAACCAAGGACTACACCCAGCCGGTGAAACGGACAAGCGAGTTCCTGTAATATCCTCAGTGTCTGATCTCATACCCGATCGCAACTTGAGTGCCCGACAGTCTGGTTTGTTCCTGGATCAATTCATTGCGCAAATACGAAACCTTTAGAAACACGTTTTGGGTTGAATTGATGTCGTAGCCGCCTTTGACATAAATTCTGTTATCGTAGTTTGAATTGGTGTACAACAAATTGCGGGTCACCTGATTTGACCGGTTCAACTTTCGAATGGTATAATCCGCAAGCACGAACACACTCCACCGCGATCCGAAGTTTCGACCAAATACCAGATTGATTTCGTGTTCCGTCGAACGGCCCCTTGTCCACCTGGATGTTCGCCACGACACGAGATACTGCAAATTCACAACGACCGATTTTGTATAATCAAGGCGGAATTCCAAACCGTTTCGCCAGCCCCTATTGGCGTCAGGGACCGTCAAGACATCGTTGGTGTTGGCGTAGAACCGTTCGCTGAAACCTCCGGCAGATACCGATCCACGTTTCGAATAAAATACTCTTCCACGGAGAAATCCCGTGTTGGAAACCAGTTCATTCCTCGACTCCGCCTCGGACGATCCCCAGAGTCGGCGGCCTTCGGTCTCAACCCATACCCAATGCCCACCCGTAAACGTCAACACTCCCTGAACTTGGAACGATCGGACGGTCAAGTCTGCGTCTTCCAGCAGGTAACTCTGCTGTCGGGCGCCAAGCAGTCCCGCTAATTGCCAGTCCGACCAAGTACGCTTGTATAAAGCTCCGGCCGAAGCTGAGATCATCCGATTGTCGGCATCGAACAACTCGGGCCGGACTCTCAACTGAATGGACCACGTTTGTCCGGCGGTGCCGCTGCGGTAACCAAGCGATCCCGTAAGGGCTGAAAGAGAATTCAGGGACGGGTTGGATTTGGCGTGAAAGTAGCCGGTTTCCCCGGATAGCCTCCAATCAAAACCACCGGCCAGGAGACGTGTCGACAAGAGTAACGATACAAAAAATAGGAACGGAAACTGCCGTTTCATTCGAGTTTCTTGGCGATCTGTCGGCGATAAAGTTCGAGCGAAGCTTCTGTTTTTTTCAGCAGGTCAATGTAGTCGGGTCCGCTTAGGTAACCCTGGATTGAAGGACGGATGGAGGGTAAAGAAGTGACGTGCAATTGCTGCAGAATGGAGACCATGGATACGGCATAACCGGCGGAGGAATGATCAAATCCGCCCAGCGGTGATCCCGATACGTCCGTGCCGGCGCGGACAGAACCGACTACATTGAACGAGCTCTGTTCACCCGCCTCTTCCAGGAAATCCTTCATTTTGTTTCGAAGCCGTAGAACCTCCTCGGTTTCAATCCGGGCGGTGCGGAGCGTTTCGAGCAATCCGGTTACTTCCTCCAATGCTTTGCGCAGGTAATCGTTTTTCACGGAACGATCGAGCGCATCGGCGGCCGCGGTAAGATCAATCTCACGGACCTTGGCAGGATCGTAAGACAGATTGCGAAGGGATGGCACAAGGAGAAGTCTCTTTTCGGTCAGCAGAAGAAGTGCGCCGGGATCACCTGCGTTCTTTTTAAGAAGGTCAATCTCAGCCGAATAGGCCCGGTCCAGCAAATTGCGCACGCTGCCCTGTTCTTCTCCAAGATCCGATAAACGTCGTTGCTTCTCTTTGATGACGTTGGATAACGCGACTGAACTCGCCATGAGTTGTTCAAGGTGTGTTCGATCCGGATTGGATCGCTGTTTTTCTTTTTCTATTTCGGTAACCTGACGGTGTAAAACCTGGTTGAGAGAATCCAGCGCGCGTTCCTCAATTCTCAAAGAAGCGGAAACCTTGGCGTATTGTTTTTCAAGGGTTCCTATTTGTGCATTCAAGGGCAACGGCAGGATCGGAATAAGAAGAAGCAAAAGGAAATGACTTCTCATAAAAGACCGTATTTTTCAAGTTTGTAATATAGACTGCTTGCAGGGATTCCAAGCAGCTTCGCCGCCTGATTCTTGACCTGACCCGTTTTCTTCATGGCTTGGAGTATCATCGTTTTCTCAAAAGCTTCCAATGCCTGCTCCAGCGGCAGATGATCAAATTTTCCTGCGACACGACCTGTCGAGCCGGACAGGTGCTGTGCAATCATCGCCTCGTCAATTTCTCCGGAATCGGAGATTACCCAAAGCCGCTCCATCAGATTCTGTAATTCACGGATATTCCCCGGCCAAAAATACTGCGTAAGCAGATTCATCCCTTCGCTGCTGATTTTTTTTGGAGTTTCATGCCGGCTGCCGGACAGCTCATTCAGGAAATGCGTTGCGAGCAACGGAATATCCTCTTTGCGCTCCCGAAGCGGAGGAAGTTGAATCGGAATCACTCTCAGGCGGTAGAACAGATCTTCCCGGAATTTCTCCTGCTGAACCATCTGGGTGAGAGACCGATGGGTTGCACTGATGATGCGGACGTTTACGGAAATCGTTTCTTCACCTCCGACGCGTTCAAATTCTTTTTCCTGTAAAGCCCTCAGCAGTTTAACCTGCATCGTCGCGGAAATATCGCCAATCTCATCGAGAAAAAGGGTCCCGCCATCGGCCAGTTCAAAACGTCCTTTCTTTCTCTTGACGGCTCCGGTGAACGCACCTTTCTCGTGACCGAAAAGCTCACTCTCCAACAGTGAATCCGCCAACGAACCGCAATTAACCTTGATAAACGGCCTATCCTTCCGACGGCTTCTTTGATGGAGCGCTCTGGCGATAAGCTCTTTGCCGGTACCGCTTTCTCCCTCAATCAGAACCGTGCTGTCTTCCTGAGCAACGCGCTCAACCAATTCGAAAACCTGACGGAGCAGCGTCGATTGCCCGATCATCTTCTCATACGGTTTGAAGACTTCGTGCTGAAGAACCGTGTATTCCTCCTGCAGCTTTGCCAATGCCTTTGCGTTGTCTATTTTTTCGCAAAGTCGACCAACCCGGAAACGCAGTTCCTCGGCGGAAAAAGGCTTGGTCATGAAGTCTGCGGCGCCCAACTGCATCGCCTCAACAGCCGTATCAACGGTCCCAAACGCCGAAACAACCATGATTTCCGTTTGGGGGCTGAGTTGTTTGATCTCGCGCAATACATCAAGACCCGTTATGGGATTCATTTTCAGGTCGGTAATGACCACCGGAGCAGTTCTTTGCCTGAATGCTGCCAACGCATCGGATCCCTTGTCAAACTCCCGAACAACATAGCCGTCCCTCCGCAGGCTCTCCACCATACCGAGCCGCATGGAAGAATTGTCGTCCACCACAATGATTTCCCTATTGTTCAAGACCTCTCCTTAACTTCCTGCAGTATGGAAAATGTGCAACCGCCGTCCGGATTATTTTCTACGGTAAGGGTCGACTTGTTTTCATGACACAATTTTCTGCTTATAGAAAGCCCCAACCCTGAACCGTTCGGCCCCGTGGTAAAAAAGGGTTCAAATACCATGGCAATCTGTTCTTGCGCGATTCCGGGTCCGTTATCCGTCACATCAACGCGCACCGCGTTATCCGACACCCCCGACCTGATGGTAACCAAACCGCCCGCATTCAGCGCTTGAGCCGAATTGGTGACCAAGTTGATCAGGATCTGCTTGAAATGCTGAGGATCAAACCACATACGGCAAGCTTCACCGTTGCAAGACAACGTGACTTGTTTCTCATCCAGGGTATGCTGGATGACTTCTTTGACCTGCCGGATTGATTCACGCACGTCAATCCATTGCGGTTGGGCGGGGCCTGGACGGCCAAATGCCAGATAATTATTGATGAGCGTCTTCAGGGATGCAATCTCTTCCCGGATTCGCCGGGCATATTCCGGATTTTTGTTCGCGGTTTTCAGATCTTCCTCCATCAAACCTGCCAAGAGTTCAATCCCGCCGAGCGGATTGCGTATCTCGTGGGCGATTTGTGCCAACATATGTTCTTTCTCTGTTTGTTTGGCAATCAGGCCCAAACGCATCTGATCCATCGCTTTGCCGAGGCTTTTGAGTTCGCCATGTATCCCTTCCGGAAGCTCGGCCTGCCAGTTCCCCTTTTCCAACACACGGCTGAATTGCACGAGTTTGTCAACCGGCACGGCGAGGGTTCGGGCAAGGACCGCGCTGCCGGCAACCATCAGCGCAACACCCAGCATACCGATGGCCCAGATAACCCAGGACAACCGCTCGATCACCGCAAGCTCTACCGCGTTTTCCCGTATACCCAGCCAATGATCCGAGTCCAACCGTTTGAATCCCCACAAATACCACTGCCGATCGTTACCCTTGAACGGAGAGGATATGGAAATATCCCCGGTTTCGATGCGCTGGATCTCTTGGCGATTAAGCACCAGGATAGGATCTTCAAAACCCTTCGATGCCGAGGAATCGGTGGAAACGAGGAGCTTGAGCTCCTTGTCAAAAAGAAAAACCTCCTCCGCCTGCACAATCTGTCTCGCGTGTTGTACCGATTCCCGGTAGTACGAATCGACGAACGAACCCGATCCCTTCGGTGTCAGGTAACGGAGGTGCTGGGGATTTACCTCATTTGCAGCGACACTGGTTGCCAATTGCAGCTTTCGTCCCAGTTGATTGAGGTAGGTTTCCCGGACAGTTACATAGCTGAACCTGGCAAGAACTGCGACCAAAACAAC
>JAGQUY010000035.1 GCA_020438245.1 Bacteroidota bacterium | reverse complement strand
TACGCTGTTTGGTGGATTCGTCAGTCTATTCTGCAAGCTCTTGCGGAACAGTCGCGCGTGGTAAGGCTGCCGCTCAATAAAATCGGCACGCTGAACAAAATTGGCAAGGTGTACAGCGACCTGGAGCAGGAGTTTGAACGGGAACCCAACGCTGAGGAAATCGCCGATATTCTTGAGCTCACTTCCTACGAAGTCACCAACACCCTGCAAATGTCCGGTCGGCACGTGAGCATGGATGAGCCCATTCACGATTCAGAAAACAACACGTTGATGGACGTCATCGAGAACGAACAGCAGGAACCTCCGGACCAAGACTTGTTGACCGAGTCGCTGAAAATAGAGATCAAGAGAGCTCTTGAGACACTAAGCCCTCGGGAGGCAGAGGTGATCAAGCTATACTACGGTTTGGAGACCGACCATCCGCTAACGCTTGAGGAAATTGGCGAAAAATTCAATCTGACCCGGGAGCGGGTTCGCCAGATTAAGGAAAAAGCCATTCGTCGTCTTCGTCACACCAGCCGGAGCAGTGTCCTGAGGCATTATCTTGGCTGAACGGGCCCTTTTCGTGCTTCAAATTGCCAAAACCTGGCTAAAAATCATTTGATTCCTTTGCATTTTTTGCTACTTTAGGGCGCTTTTTAAGAAAAATTGAGGAAATGCCCGTGAATATTGTCGTTTGCATGAAACAAGTACCGGACAGCGAAACTCGTGTCAAGATCGGTGCCGACGGGAAGAGCTTGGATCTCTCTTCCGTAAATTTCGTGATCAACCCTCATGACGAATTTGCCATCGAAGAGGCGATCCGGTTAAAAGAGAAACACGGCGGAGAAGTTACCGTTCTTACCTTGGGCCCGGATCGAGCTGAGAACGATATTCGCAAGGCTTTGGCTATGGGCGCCGACAAGGCCGTCCTGTTGAGGACCGAGGGTGATTTTCAGGGAGACGTTGCCATCGCTTTGGCCGAGCAAATCAAAACCATGGGTAGTGATCTGGTTTTGTTTGGAAAACAAGCCATTGATGAGGATAGCTCTCAAACCGCACAGCTGGTTGCCGAGTATTTGGACCTTCCGTGTGTAACCGTAGTGGTCAAATTGGACGCGGATCCTGCGGCAAAAAGATTGACTGCAGAACGGGAGATTGAAGGCGGTACTGAGGTTGTTGAACTGCCGTTGCCCGCCGTTATCGGTACTCAAAAGGGATTGAATGAGCCCCGCTTGCCGAACCTCAAAGGTATCATGGCTGCGAAAAAGAAACCGCTTGAAAAGAAGGAACCGGTCAATCAAGCTTCCAAGGTTGAGACCGTCGGGTTGGAATTGCCGCCACCGCGTGCTGCCGGTAAAATGGTCAGCCAGGGATTGGATGGCGTGCCGGAATTGGTTCGTCTCCTTCATGAAGAAGCAAAAGTAATCTAATTCTAAAGTTTTGGAGATATCATGTCCGTTTTAGCATTTGCTGAGCAACGAAACAATACCTTCCGGAAATCGGCCTTTGAGGCCGTCAGTCAGGCCAAGATTCTGGCAGACCAACTTGGTAAAACGATCTCGGCGGTTGTTGTCGGTTCCAACGTTGAAAACATGGCTGCCGAATTAGGCAAGTATGGGGCTTCGAAAGTTTATGTTGTGCAAGATCCGACCCTTTCCAACTACTCCACGGAAGGATATACCCAGGCCGTGTGCGAAGCCGTTGCGAAGGCCGAAGCCTCGATAGTCGTACTGCCGGCGACAGCCATGGGCAAGGACTTGGGTCCTCGCGTGGCAGGTCGTCTCAAGGCAGGGATTGCCAGCGATGTTACGGGTTTGACCGTCGAAGGCGGACGCCTGCAGATTACAAGACCTATGATGGCCGGCAAGGTATTCCAAAAGATGATCATCA
This sequence comes from Bacteroidota bacterium, assembly GCA_020438245.1. GTDB lineage: Bacteria > CLD3 > CLD3 > SB21 > SB21 > JAGQUY01. The sequence goes on along the minus strand of JAGQUY010000035.1, from coordinate 6,702 downwards.
AGACAGAGAAACAAGTTATTTCGTTGCGCCCTAACGTGTTCAGGGCAACGGAAGCTTCCGGAGCGGCAAAGGTAGAAGTATTGTCCGTTTCACTGAATCCGATCCGCGCCGTCGTGAAAGAGACTCGCGTCGAGTCTTCCAAAAAGGTTGAACTGACAGAGGCTGATACGATTGTATCCGGAGGACGCGGTTTGAAAGCCCCGGAGAATTGGGACCTTTTGACCAAACTGGCGGAAGCCCTTGGCGGCGCTCAGGGAGCGTCCAGGGCAGTTGTTGATGCGGGATGGAGACCCCATGAAGAACAAGTTGGGCAGACGGGGAAAACAGTAAGCCCCCAGTTGTACATAGCCGTCGGGATTTCCGGCGCCATTCAACATTTGGCAGGTATGTCCAGTTCAAAGACCATTGTCGCGATTAATAATGATCCGGAAGCACCCATCTTCAAGATTTCGGACTATGGTCTGGTTGGTGATGCGCTTGAAGTGTTGCCTGAATTGACCAAACAAATTCTGAAGCTCAAAGGTCAGTAAAAACCTCTTGACAATATCTTATCGCTGACCTATTTTCAACTAGTTACTGCTTCTACTGCAATAACTGGTTCACTTCTAATCCAACCCTTTGTTTATTAGCGAATTCCGAATCATATCTCGGGCCTGTGATTATTTCCAAGGTCTCCTTTTCTTAAAAGTAAGTTCTAAAATCCCATCAACATAAAACCTTCAAAGTATCATGCCAGAAAAAAATGAACAGACCAGCGCGGCCACCGCATTCAATTTGGCCAACCTTAAAGATTTGAAAGCTTCTGAACTTAACGATATCGCCAAAACGCTCGGCTTGTCCGGTGTCAGCGGCTTGAAGAAACAGGACCTCATCTTTACCATACTCGAGGAACAAACCAAGCAGGACGGATTTATTTTCAGCGAGGGGGTCCTGGAAATCCTGCCCGACGGATACGGATTTCTTCGTTCTTCTCATTACAATTATCTCCCCAGTCCCGACGACATCTATATTTCCCCGTCGCAAATCAAGAAATTTGGTCTTCGAACCGGAGACGTGGTTAGCGGGCAGATTCGGCCTCCCAAAGAAAGTGAGAGATTCTTTGCACTGCTTCGGGTGGAAGCCGTTAATTTCGAAAATCCAGAAGAAGCCAAAAACAAGATCCTTTTTGATAATCTGACCCCGATTTACCCCAAAGAGCGGCTTGAAATGGAGACCAAGGACGTCAATAACTTCTCTGTCCGGGTTATGAATCTCATGACGCCTATCGGCAAGGGGCAGCGCGGATTGATTGTTGCTCCGCCACGCACCGGCAAAACCGTGCTGCTGAAGAATATTGCCAATGCGATTACCGAAAATCATCCGGAAGTACGAATGATTGTATTATTGATCGACGAACGTCCAGAAGAAGTCACGGATATGGAGAGGTCGGTCAAGGCTGAAGTATTGAGTTCTACGTTTGATGAACCGCCTGAAAGACACGTGTCTGTTGCCGATATCGTCCTGGAAAAAGCCAAACGCATGGTCGAGTGCGGGCATGACGTTGTAATTCTTCTCGATTCAATCACCCGTCTGGCACGAGCCCACAATACCGTAGTTCCCCATTCAGGAAAAATATTGTCCGGCGGTGTGGATTCCAATGCATTGCACCGGCCAAAGCGGTTTTTTGGTGCCGCCCGCAAGGTTGAAGAGGGTGGTAGTCTCACGATCATTGCAACAGCTCTTATCGAAACCGGCAGTCGTATGGACGAAGTTATTTTCGAGGAATTCAAGGGTACCGGCAACATGGAAATCATCCTCGACCGTCGCTTGGCGGATCGCAGAGTTTATCCTGCCATCGACATGAACCGATCCGGCACGCGCAAAGAAGAACTTCTTCTTTCGCAGTTTGAGCTGGGCCGAGTTTGGATCCTGCGCAAGCTTCTGAACGACAAGACTCCCGCGGAAGCGATGGAGTTTCTGATTGACAAGATGCGGGGTACCCGATCCAACAAGCACTTCCTGGAATCGATGAGTACTTGAGAAAACGAAAAACTGAAAACAAAAAATCCCGGTGCCTGAATGGACCGGGATTTTCTTTTGAGATAAGTTGGTAACCTTAGATGACGCCGATCTTCTTTCCCTCTGCGACCAGGACACTCATGGCTCGATCAAGGTCTTCCTTGGTGTGCTTGGCGCTGATCGTACATCGGAGTCGCTCTTCCCCCTGGGCAACTGCCGGGTAAACCATGGGGAGCATCAGAACGCCGTTTTCCATCAACTTCTGAGACAGATGCATTGTCTTTTCACTGTCTCCGATTATAATCGGAACGATTGGCGTTGCGCTGTCTCCATAGTTGAAGCCTTCTGACTTCAATGCGGTTTTGAAATACTTCTCGTTTTCCCGAAGATGCTGCAGATGCTCTGGTTCTGTTTGTATTATGTCTATAATTTTGGAGACGGCCGTAACGTTGGACACGGGGGATGCTGCTGAAAACATAAAGCTCCGCGCTTTATGTTTGATATGAGAGATAACGTCCCTTTGTCCCGCAACAAACCCTCCGACGCCACCAAGCGCCTTGCTGAAAGTTCCCATCAGCAGATCAATTTCTTCCTGAAGACCAAAATGTTCAGCCGTTCCCTTGCCGGTTTTGCCAAGTACTCCGGTTCCATGGGCGTCATCGACGGCTACGCAGGCATCGTATTTTTCGGCAATTTCTACAAAGGCCGGAAGATTGCAAATATCCCCATCCATGGAATAGACACCTTCCACGATGATCATCACATTCTTTCCCTTTTTGGCACTGGACTCGACAATGGCCTCCAAACTGGTTGGATCGTTGTGGCGAAAATATCTTATTTGACCCTCCATCATCTTGGTCTTACCGCGCGTCATGTGAGAACCGACTGCGAGAGCACAACCATCCAAAATGCATGCGTGGCTCAGCTTGTCAATGGCAAAAACGATGTTCTCTTCCAATGTATCGTCGATCTTTACGAGAAGGGCTGAGACCGTACCAAGCAATGTCTGGTAGCCTGTCGTAAAAACAAGACAGGACTCCTGTCCCTTCCAAGCGGCGATCTTTTCTTCCAGCTTGATGACCTCAACGGTTGTTCCGACAACGTATCTTGACCCACAGAGCCCGGAACCATAGATATCGAATGCAGCTTTGGCGGCTTCAAGAACTCGGGGATCATGGGTAAGGCCCAGGTAGTCATTGGAGGAGAAATTAACAAGATCCTTTCCCTTGACTGTAATATAGGTACCGGTTTTCTCGAGTTCCGTAAAATAACTATACAAACCCCGGGTTTTGAGCTGATCCACGTAACCCGACATTGGCTTGCATTTTTTTACCAGCCATGTGCTCATAGTTGCTCCGCTACAGTCATAATTCGCGGAAAATTAACTGAATTTTACGCTAAAGTAAAGAATTATCACCGTAGCGCAGAGGATAAAAAAAAGCAGCCATAGCAAGCTATGACTGCTTTACCCTGTCCTATGTCGTCCCGAAAAACGGGACATGAGAGAGACGAGAAATTACTTCTTTGTTCGAGTGTGGTTTCGCAGAAAGGTCGGAATACTCCGGTCTTCCAGCCCGTCGGTGCCGGTCTTTTTCAGGATTTGTCCACTGTCGTCATCGTGGGCCTCGTCAGGTGCGGCCTCATCCATTCTCTGAATGGCCGGACGCTCCATCTCTTTCCGGGTTTTCATGTCCCGAAGATGATCGTAATAGGTGGAAGCCTCCGCTGCCGCCCGTTTACTGATGGATAAAGGATTCGGTCCTTCAGAGGCCGTTGTATCGTACATTTTCATTTTTCCGAAACGCTGCCTGTTCAGCCCGGCGGCGATCACCGTTACATGCACTTCGCCTTTAAGTTTCTCATCGACAGAATAACCCCATATCACATCGGCATCGGGCCCTGCAATATTCGTAATCAGGTTGGAGATTTCAGCCACTTCTTCTGTGGTAAAGTCAGACGGGCAGGTCAGGTTCAACAATACTCCGCTTGCCCCCTCAATGGTCGTTTCGTCCAGGAGCGGACTATTGATGGCTTGTTTGACGGCTTCTTCTCCCCGACGTTCTCCGGTTCCAACGCCCATGCCCATGATCGCATCACCGGCACCACTCATGATCTTCTTCACATCGGCAAAATCAACATTTACATAGCCGGTGCAGGAAATCAAATCGGCAATGCCCTTGGTTGCACGGAACAAAACTTCATCGGCCGCCTTGAATGCCTGAATGAAGGGTGTGTTTTTAGGCATGACCATCAGCAGCTTTTCGTTGGGTATGACAATGAGCGTATCCACATGCTCCCGCAGCGCTTCAATACCATTCAACGCGAGACTCATGCGCTTTTCTTTCTCAAAGTGAAAAGGTTTCGTCACGATACCGATGGTCAAAGCACCAATACTTTGGGCCGCTTCCGCGACGACGGCTGCAGACCCGGTGCCGGTTCCGCCTCCCATCCCGCAGGTGATGAACACCAGATCGGAGCCTTCCAAGACGTTTCGGACTTGGTCGATGTCTTCTTCTGCCGCGCGTTTCCCGATTTCCGGGTTGGCGCCGGCTCCGAGGCCGCGCGTGAGATTTCTGCCGATCTGGACTTTTTGCTGGGCGCGGTTTGCTGCCAACGCCTGCATATCGGTGTTAATTGCTACAAATTCCACGCCCGTAAGGCTGGATTCGATCATGGTATTGATGGCATTACAACCTCCGCCTCCAATACCAACGATTCGCATTTTTGCGCCGTATTCAACGGTGTCGTCAAAAGTAATCATAGGACCTCCAAGGTGTATGGGTTCAAAATTAGAATGATCGATTAAAAGAACTCATCCAGCCATTTTCGCATCCGGTTGGTGATGGTATTGTAAAGCTTCGCCTGGTATTCTCCAGTCATCGCTTGCTTCTCCATCGCATCGGTATGGCTGCCGTTTTCGGATGTATGGTCATCGTGCTCCATAGTTTCAAATTCTTCAAACTCATTGGGTTCCTCGATTTTGCTTTTCTGTATTCCGTAATGGATGAGGCCGATGCCCGTGGCATAAATCGGACTGGATGCCGCATCCATTAAGCCACCGAAACCCCTCGGGTATCCAACGCGGACGGGCATTTTGAATATTTCGGAAGCCAGGTCCACACTGCCTTCGAGCAAAGAGCCGCCTCCTGTCAAGACGACGCCGGCATTCATAAGCGTTGTCATTTTGTTCGTTTGCATGCTGTACAGCACCAGATTAAAGATTTCGTCCATACGCGCTTCGATGATCTTGCTGAGATATTTTCGTTGAATTTCCTTCGGTTTTCGACCTCCGACGGAGGGAACCTCGATCATCGCGTTTTCGTCGACTAGACTTCCCATGGCACAACCGTGATTCTTTTTGAGTTCTTCCGCACGGTCATAGGGTGTTTTCAAGCAAATGGAAATGTCGTTGGTTACCTGCTGTCCGGCCAGTCCGAGCATATCCGTCGCCCTGATGCTGCCGTCGAAAAACATGGCAATGTCGGTCGTGCCGCCACCGATATCGATCAGACAAACGCCCAGTTCCTGTTCCTCGGGATCAAGGACGGCATAACTGGAAGCAAGCGGTTCAAGAACCAGATCTTTCACCTTGTAACCAGCTCGCGTCACACAACGAAAGATATTTTGGGCGGATGCTACCGCTCCTGTTACCACATGTGCCTCGACCTCCAGTCGGGTTCCCGTAAGACCTATCGGATTCCGAATACCCTCCTGCGAATCAACAATGAACTCCTGGGGAATGACGTGGATGATTTCCCGATCCATCGGCATGGTGATGGCTTTAGCATAGTCAATAACGCGTCGGACGTCATCTTCCGTGATTTCCTTGTCGTTTCGTCCAACCGCTACCACGGCGTGGCTATTGATGCCGCGGACATGGTCTCCGGCAATCCCGACATAGACCGAATCCACTTTTACCCCGGCCATTAGTTCAGCCTGATTCACCGCCTTTCGAATAGACTCAACGGTGTGTTCGATGTTAACGACCATGCCCCGTTTCAGGCCCACGGAAGGATAGTTACCGACACCGATGAGTTTGAGCTCTTTGCCGCTCGCGTCGGCAATCAGCGCAGCGATTTTTGTGGTCCCGATATCGAGCCCAACTATTATATTGTCATGCATGATTCACCTTTTTTATTACTTTGCAATGATTTGGCCCTCGTAACGAAGGTCAATATTTTTGAATGCATGGGTCAGCTCATTTTGTTTGAGATGTTTGATGACAGAGGCCATATAGACGGCTGTTCGTTCGAAATGGTCGTTATTAAGGACAAAGGATGTCCGCATGCCGTTTAAATAGGCCAATATCGATTTTTTGTTAAAATGAACTTCTGAAATTTCGTAGTAGAGAGTCTCATCAATTTGTCGAATCGTCTGGAGAAAATGCAGAGCGGTTGTCATTTGGCCCGCCTGGATCGGCTTACCGGGGGTCGCAATAGTAGGAACCCCGGAGACAACCGGCAGATTATAGATCATTTTCACGCTCAACTTTGGCAACACAAATCCGCTTTCATCGACTGCATGCAGGTTGTCGAGCAGAACGAAAGCAAACGGTTGCCGTTCGGTAACATGTATGGTGATACTCGACGGGTACGAACGACTGACCGCAACTGTCTTAAAGAGGGGGTTCTTGCTGACCCGTTCTGCAATTTTGGCGAGATCGACTTCAGCGAGACGAATGCCAAGATCCGGGTTCGCATCCCG
>JAGQUY010000034.1 GCA_020438245.1 Bacteroidota bacterium | reverse complement strand
TCCTGACCGACCGGATCGCTGCTGCCAAAAAAGGAGATCTTATCCCCGCTCGGTGAATATCGGGGTCGGCCCGCAATCGTCGCCCCAAGATTGGTTAATTTCTGTTTCCCGGTCCCATCGCGGTTCATCTGCCAGATTTCTTCATTTCCNNGATGATTTCGAGGTATACAAAATCTTCAAGCCATCCGGTGAAAAGGACGGCGACGTAAATATGTCAATGGAATCGGTCGCATCCGTCAGTTTGACAAACGCCGTATCTCCCCACAGACTATCCGTGAGCGTCGTCCGGTAGATGTCAAATCTCCCCTGACGGTTGGAAATATAAACAATCTCGGGAAGCACGGGATTCCAGTCAGGCCTTAAATTGACGGTGCCGAGGGGAAAGCCGCTCGAATCAAAACCGAAACTTTCGTGGGTTACCGGGACCAGAAACGATTCCGTTCGAACACCGCGCAGGCTGTCCATATTGTAGATATAGATATTGGAGTGAAAGGGAAAGCCGCCTTGGGTGGCCACGATAATATTTGAGAACGCGATTTTGCGACCGTCTTTGGAGAACGAAGGGTCGAGCACTCCATTTTGACCGTAAGCCACCGCAATGACATCCACCAGGTCACCAAACGTTGTATCCTGTATTCCGAGAATAGTCTGGCCGCCATACGTTTCCGAAACAAAAAGAACATCCATCTGAACGGCGCCAAGATCCACGCTTATGGGTTTATAGGTGCTGCTATCACATCCCAGGGCCGCGATGACCGCTAACACCAGAACCAGACTCCCATTTCTGACTTTCATAGTTTCCTTTCAGGGTTTTAGCCGGTGAATCATTCGCGCGAACGGAATGGTTTCCCGTACATGCTGTAATCCACAAATCCAAGCAACCGTCCTTTCCACACCAAGACCAAATCCTGAATGCGGAACGGTTCCATATCTTCTGAGATCCAAATACCAGTCAAATGCTTCCGCCGGAAGCTTGTGTTCTTTTATCCTCGCCAGCAATACTTCATAATCGTCTTCACGTTGACTGCCCCCTACGATTTCTCCATACCCTTCGGGAGCCAGTATATCCATTGCCAGTGCCTTATCCGGCTCTCCAGGATCCCTCTTCATGTAAAATGACTTTACCGCAGATGGATAGTGATGAATGATTACAGGCCGATCAAACTTCTCTGATATAGCCGTTTCATCCGGTGCCCCGAAATCGTTGCCATATTCAAAAGGCAGACCTGCCTCTTTCAAGATCTTGACCGCTTCATCGTAGTGAACCCGTGGGAAAGGAGCTTTAACATTCTCAAGCTTGGTCGTATCTCTTTCGAGCGTCGTAAGTTCCTCGGCCCGATCCTTTAGGACGGTTTGCACGATGTATTCCAGAAACTGTTCCGCAAGTACCATATTGTCAGCCAGATCAGCAAAAGCAACTTCCGGCTCTACCATCCAAAATTCGGTCAGGTGTCGTCGGGTTTTCGATTTTTCGGCTCTGAATGTGGGTCCAAAGCAATAGGCCTTACCAAACGCCATGGCACCTGCCTCTGCATACAGTTGGCCGCTCTGCGTAAGATAGGCTTTGGTGTCAAAATAGTCGGTTTCAAACAGAGTGCTGGTACCTTCGCAAGCTGCCGGCGTAAAGATCGGCGTATCGACAAGGGTAAACCCGCGGTTGTCAAAGAAATCGCGAATGGCTTTGATGATTGTGTGTCGAATTCGGAGAATGGCGTGCTGATTCTTGGAACGCAACCACAAGTGCCGGTAATCCATCAGGAACTCAGGACCGTGCTCCTTGGGAGTAATTGGATAGTCAACGGAGGAACCCATGGGCGTCACCCCGGAAACCTGTAGCTCATATCCGCCCGGCGCTCTGTCGTCTTTGTGAACAGTACCGGTAATAGTCAACGACGCTTCTTGTGAAAGGCCCTCGGCCGCTTCAACCGTCTTTGCGTCCAACGAGGGTTTGAATAAGGTACACTGCATAATGCCTGTGCCGTCACGAACCAAAAGAAAAAGAAGTTTTCCGCTGGATCTCTTATGATACAGCCAACCTTGGAGCGTGACCTCAGTGCCATCGTTCGCCCGGTGATTCAGAATATCCTCTATGTAGACCGTCGATTGCATAAACGAAAAATCCTTTACTTGTCGAGCCTTTTCAGCCACCCCGGATCGCCGAATTCTCCGCGCGCATTGCTGTGAATGAGACGCTGACCCGAATCATCCACATCACCAAATACGAATATTGTCTGGGTAGGCTGGTCTTTTAGCTGAAGGTAGTACCAAATTTGATAAGGGCGCTTATCCGATTCAAATTCATGTTTTTCGATCTGCGCCGGCGAACCGTAAACGACCAGCACACGGCCCATATCGGTTTTCCATCCCGGTCGGTTGGGAGTGGAAAATCTTACATTGGCATCCTCATACCGCTTGTAGATATCCATCAGGGCTTCATTGGATTTCGTACCTGGGGACGGATCCCGTTCTTTCCAAAACCGGTCGAGAAACTTTCTCTTGCCCTCGAGGTCCAGCTGCGCAAACACTTTCTTGTCCGTATCCGTTCCGATCAACATTATAATGTTTCCTGCGCGAACGGCGCCGGCTTCATCCAGATCTTTAAAGAACGAGTCGCCAGCCTGGGTTTCGTAGATGGATTCGCCTTCACGATAGACGATGAATAACTTTTTCGTTTGCGTAACGGCCTGATTCGCATTGTCCTTTATCCGAACCACCAGGTAATAGCGGCCACTGGGATACGAGATGACTGTCAAGCCGTGAATCAAAATGGCCGATCGGCCGGCCTTACTGAATTCCTTGGGCGGGAATTCTCTCACAACGCTCCCGGCTTCATCGGTCAGAATAAACTCGGCGGTATACGTGCTGTTTTCGCCGCCTTCTTTATACTCCAGATTATAGACTTCGGCATAGATACTGAGCCGCGGAAGGTTCGAACCATAAAAACGGGTAGGGTTCGGGTGCACGAGATAGCCGTTTTTGACGAACATTTCGTCCGGATGGCCTCCCCGTTGTATCTGGGTCAATAACTCCAGTTGACTTATCATCAAGTCTTTCTTGTCGAAATCCGGAACTTCAACAACGCCTTTGAACAAACCGGAACGGCCTTCCTTGTTTATATCGGTCAACTTCGCTTCCACCTGATACGTGCCGGGCTTGACTGCAAAACCGTTTTCGAACATCAGCGGTACGGGCAATGACGTGTCTGCCGAGGTTATGTGGTCCGTTATTTCAGTATTCCATGACCGCTGCATCGTATTCTTGTCGTTGTTGACATCCTTGAAAGTCACCTCCACGCGATAACCGGCTGTAAACAGCGAATCATTCGCCTGGAACGTCAATTGATTTCGTGTCATGAAAAAATGCAACTGCGTGTACGAAAACCCTTTTTCATTTATGAGGGAAAAAGAGGTATAGTCCGTATAAAACAGGATGGGGCCTTCGCTTTCGTTCTCGTGTCCGGCCCTCAGAGCCGATGCCCCGCATAAGAACAAGAGAAGCATTGTCGAGTGGATACGACCCATGGTAAGCTCCTTTATGATCGGGTTTCTAAAATTTTGGAAAGTGCCGCCAGGAACACCGGCTTGCCTTCTCCGGTGGTCGCCGACATGGGAATCAGGTTCGTTAGCTTGTATACCGCGTCCTCTCCTAATTGTTTCAAGGTTCTTTGCCGCTCGTTGCTCTTAAGCTTGTCCACCTTATTTGCAACCACGACAATCGGGATATCATATTGAGATAGCCACTCGAGAATAATACGGTCGTTCTTTTGAATCTCATGTCTGGCATCGATGATCTGAACGACCAACCTCACCTGACGATGTTCTTCCAACCAAGATTTGATCATTCGATCCCACGACTTCTTCAACGAAACCGGAACTTTTGCAAATCCGTAGCCCGGAGCGTCGACAAAATAGAACGCCTTGTTGATGAGGTAGTAGTTGAGGCATTGTGTCTTTCCCGGAGTACTGCTTGTTCGGGCGATCTTTTTACCGGTTATACAATTAATGAGGGTGGACTTCCCGACATTGGAACGACCGAAAAATGCAACTTCCTCAAGATACGGAGTGGGAATTTGTTCATTCTTAAAAACACTGCTAACAAACTCCGCCGACTGGATAACCATTAAATATGAACGGCCTCTCCATATGCTGAGAGTGCCGCCTCCATCATCGCTTCAGACAACGTCGGATGCGCGTGGACGGTTTGGCCGAATTCCTTGTAGGTCGCCTCGAGCGTCTTTGCGATCCCGAACTCCGCTATCATTTCCGTGGCTTCCGAGCCCATAATGTGCGCGCCCAAAAGTTCTCCATACTTTGCATCAAAAACAACCTTGACAAATCCCTCCCGCTCTCCGATGGCTCTGGCCTTGCCGCTTGCAGAGAATGGAAATTTTCCGATTTTGACCTGATACCCTTTGTCCCTGGCTTTCTTTTCGGTCAGTCCGATACTCGCCACTTGCGGTTGGCAGTACGTGCAACCGGGTATGGATCCGTAATCCAATGGGTGGGTCTCTTTTCCTGCTATCTTTTCCACGCAGAGAATTCCTTCATGGGAGGCCACATGCGCCAGCCAGGGCGCCCCGACGATGTCGCCTATGGCATAAATACCAGGAACGTTGGTCTTGTAATATTCATCCACCTTGATCCAGCCTTTTTCCACGGCAACACCGATCTTTTCCAGACCCAGATTTTCCACATTTCCCTGAACGCCGATGGCCACAAGACATTGATCGGCTGACAGCGTCTTCTTGCCGTCTTTTCCGGATACGGTTACCTTCACACCCGAACCGGACGTATCGATACTTTCCACCTTGGTGTCCGTGTGGAGATCCATTCCTTTTTTGACATACAGTTTAGCCAATGCCTGCCCGATTTCTTCATCTTCAACCGGAAGAATGGTCGACATCATTTCGACAACCGTCACTTTGGTTCCAAATGCATTGAAAAAATACGCAAATTCAATTCCAATCGCTCCGGCTCCGATAATAATGATGGATTTGGGCTGTTCCGTGCTGAGCATCGCCTCTGTGCTCGTTAATATTTTCTTACCATCCACTTTAAGATTCGGAAGCAGCCGAGGTCTTGCGCCCGTGGCGACAATGATATGCTTTCCTTTTACATGGACCGTCTCTTTACCTGCCGCATCGGTAACCCCCAGAGTCGACTTGTCCAGGAATCTTCCAGTACCCTTGATGACCTCAATCTTGTTCTTTTTCATGAGAAAATCACCGCCCTTGGAATTGGCGTCAGCCACATCACGGCTTCGTTTGATAATAGCTTTGTAGTCGTATTTCAGATTGTCGACCGTATAGCCGAAGTCTTTGGCGTGTTTGAACGATTCATACATCTCCGCGTTTTTGAGCAAAGCCTTGGTCGGAATGCAGCCGATATTCACACATACACCGCCTATCTTTTCTCGCTCGACGACTGCCGTCTTCAAACCCAATTGGGACGCACGTATGGCCGCCACATATCCGCCCGGACCACCACCCAGAACCACGACATCAAAACTCTTCGTTTCCATTACACTACCTCTTGATAAGCTCAAAAAAATCGTCTAAAATCCATCTTAAACAGGAAGCCAAACTATAAAAACAGCTTCACAATATCAATTGCTTTTTGCCCAATACGAGGGGACTCCATGCCTGTTTACGAGTTTAAGTGTACTAAATGCAGCACAGAATTTTCCGAGTTGTTTCCCAACTCAAAAATCGACCTGGCTGCCGTTGAATGCCCTGAATGCCAATCCAGATCAACTGAACGGTTATTTTCCGTATTCGCCACCGATTCAGCCGCCGCAAATCCATCCGCATCGAATTCCATGCCCTGCGGACCCCATTGCGGCTGTCACCATTGAAGAAGACTCCAGAATCTTCTTGATTTTGCACCGGCCGAGATATTAGCTTAACCCAATGAGTGCAATCCGCATCATCCGTTCAGCGTTTCTGCTTATCCTTGTGGGGTCTTCCTTTTGTATGGGAAATCCCAAGGCGGGCGGCAATGGCACTCCTCCCCATGCCACCTTTGCGGCCAACATTGAATACTCTTGGGTCGGTCATTCTCTGCTTCGTTCGGCTGAAAACGAGACGGTTCCATCCAATCTGGGACAGGAGAACAAGTGGTTTCGCAACAGCCAGTCGATCGCCAAAGCACGCGGTGATTGCAGTTACATTGTCAATGCACCTTCTTTTCACAGCCTCATAGCCGACCTCCTCCACAGTGCGTCCTTTCGAGGACCCCCTTCCTTCTAATTTTTCCAGCAAACTGTATTTATTTAATTAGACACCGATGCTTGGGCGTGAAAAACGCTGCAAGATGCGGTAAACGTGTTATTCTAACCTTTTAACAGGATATCATGCAAACAAGTTTTTCGCTGATCATCACACTGGTGATGGCCGGTCTCATGGTGGGCATTTTTACCCATCTTATCGTCAAATCCAGCAAGCATAAACCCTAAAATTGCCTTAAAACCGAAAGGACATAAAATGTT
>JAGQUY010000033.1 GCA_020438245.1 Bacteroidota bacterium | reverse complement strand
CGGCTGGTGATGGGCAGACCGACAAAGCTTTTTTCCATTTGCGTGCCGGGCAGGATATTTGAGCCGACCTTTTTCATAAAACCGGGCAGGTCTTCATTCACAACCAGCATTTGCTTGGTTTCGTAAACGTATCTTGACATGCCGCTGAATGTCGACGGTTCGATCTCGAAGCGCACGCCTTTTTCCATCAGGTAGGGATAATACACTTTGTCATTGGGGACATCGAACAGACGGATATCAATATCGTGCGAATGCAGGACATCGCTCAATTTTTCGCCAACCAGTTCGTAAATGGCTTGCATATCAAGTTTAGATACCAGCCCGGCTTGCACACTATTGATAATCGCAAGTTCAGCATTGCGTTCTTCGGTTACTTTTAAGAGGCGTTGGGTTTCGTCAAACAGGCGAGCATTTTCGAGCGCAATGCTCATGCTATTGGCGAGCGTTTGTAAGAGTCTTACATCTGATTCGCTAAAAGCATGTTCATTTTCCATATCATTCAGACTTATTAAACCGCGTGCTTGGTCACCGACTACCAAAGGCACATACACCACAGATTTTTCTATTTCAGTGCCAGGGATAATCTGTGACTCAAATTTCTTAACAGATTCCTTCAAATTCTCATTGATGACGATTGTTTCGCGTGTGCGGAAAACATGGGCTTCAATGCCTTTGTCGCCAAGCGGATTGGATTCAATTTCGAGTCGCGTCCCATTTTCATAAAAATAGGGATAATGAACCAGATTCGTTTTAGTATCATAGATACGGATGCCCACATCTTTGTTATTAAAAATTTCACGGATTTTATCGCCGACCGCATCATAGATGCCCTGAATGTTGAGTTCGGCAGCGAGGGCGGCTTGCACACTGTTGATGATGGCGAGTTCCGCATTGCGTTCTTCGGTGATTTTGAGCAGACGGGTAGTCTCATTGAACAAACGTACGTTCTCGATGGCAATGGCAGACTGGTCTGCAAAAGTGGAGAGCAGGGCAATTTGCTTTTCCGTGAATGGCCGAACGATATTTCGACGAACCACGATCGCGCCAATGGCATTGCCTTCTTTTAGTAACGGTGTGGCAATGGTGGTTCGGTGGCTCAAGCGTTTTTGAAGTTTAATGCTTTCTGGATACTCAGACGCCGAAAGATTTAGTGTATCCTCAATATGGATGGTCCGACGCTCGAGCACAGCACGCCCGGTGACCAAACCAGGGACAAGTGGTAAAGATTCGCCGTCTTGAAGGGCTGGCAACGGTCCAAAGTGAGTAACCTGCCTTAATTTGTCACCATCCACCTGATAGATCTGGACATCATCCGCTTCACATAAACGCGCCGCATTTTCAGCAACCGCATCCAGTACAGGGCGAATGTCAGTAGGCGAGCTTGCTATGACGCGCAAGACATTACCGGTAGCGGTTTGTTGTTCGAGTGCTTCACTGATCTCGGTGTTCTTCTTTTGCACTTCATCGAAGAGACGTGCGTTTTCAAGCGCTGTCCCCAACGAGGCGGCGATGGTGGTCAGCAGGCGCAGTTCGGATTCTCCAAAGGCGTTCTCGCGCTCGTAGTTTTCCATTTGCAATGAACCGATGACATGGTCACTTCCAATGATGGGAACGGAAATCAAAGATTTACTGGTGTCCGTGCCTGGAATTGTTGTGCCGCCCGTTCTTGCCATGATTTCAGCCGTGTTCCCCAAGATCGGTTTACGATCTTTGAGAAACTGATCGAAACTTCCGCCAGGAGAGGGTGGCTGTTGGACAGGTACTGTGATTCTTTCGCCATGTTCAAATTCATAAAGGAAGTGAACCGCGTTGGCTTTCTCATCGTACCAACGGATTGATAGATCATTTGTCTTGAACACTTCCTTTAATTTGTCCCCAACTAGATCCACAATGGCTTGAAAGTCCAGTTCGGCGGCAAGTCCCTGCTGCATGGAATTGATGATCTGCAACTCGGCAACGCGTTCCTGCTCGGCTTTGAAGAGGCGCTGGGTCTCGTCGAAGAGACGGGCGTTCTCGAGGGCAGTTCCCAGCGAGGCGGCGATGGTGGTTAGCAGCCGCAGTTCGGATTCGCCGTAGGCATTCTCGCGCTCAAAGTTTTCGATGGAGATTGAACCAAGTACCCGGTCACTACTGATAATGGGAATAGTCGCTAATGATTTGCTTTGGTCAGTTCCCGGGACATTGCCACCTATGTATTCGGCTGGTGTGTTCCAAACAATAGGTTTTCGGTTTTTGAGTATTGTTTCAAGTTGCCCGCCAGGAGTTGGCGGTATTGGTGAAATTGTCAGGCGTTCCCCATGTTCATACACATAGAGATAATGTACAAGATTGGCTTTCTCGTCATACCAACTGATGCCAAGGTCGCCTGTACCCATTACTTCACTCAACTTATCGCCGACCAGATCCACAATAGCCTGGAAGTCCAACTCGGCGGCGAGTCCCTGCT
>JAGQUY010000032.1 GCA_020438245.1 Bacteroidota bacterium | reverse complement strand
TCAAGCCGGGAATGGCCTTCCGCTCCGTGTATGTCGAAGGGGATATTTTTTTCTTTGCCTTTCCGTCCTCGATGATCGAAGGTGATGGCTTGTATCGGCGGTTTAATAGGGTAGGGGGCTTTATTGAAAAAGAGTGGTATCGGTTCCCGGTTAATGCTCCGTCTTTAGAACGCGCCGAGGAATTTGATTTTGTCGGATAACCGTTATTACGAAAACCCAATATCTTTTTCATTCTTTCCTTTTTTTAAATTTCTTCTTCTCCTCATACAAATAAATATGGTCTTTATTTCAATTATTGAGAATTCTGTGTAAAGTTCATGCCTTAAGGGAAATAGGCTAGGCTTTGCACGAGGCGCTTCTTGAAGGGGACCGGAAGGGTGTTAGCAGCCGGAAAGTGAAAGATTCTATGCGCGATGTAAAAAAGTGGCATCGGCGCAATGAATGAATATCACTTTCCAGAAAAGAGGATGAAGATTTCGATGGAATTTATAGTTAGATCGTATAGGGAAAGGGAAGAATGAACGCAGTTGAAATTGAGGAGGCAATTTCAGCGCTGGCTGAGGAGACATTCGATCCTCAGGCATTCCCGTTCGCCTTTCTGCAAGCCTTCGGCAACAAGGAAACGACCCTCAAGCGGCTCCGTAAGGGCGAGTCCAATAAATCCGATAATGGCGGAGTTCTTCAGACCAACAATATCCATATCGCTGTCGCTGCGCCTGGCGAGGTCACGAAGACCTTGGCCGCGTTGAAGGCAAGTCCGGCGACCGCGCGTGCCAAGGCCAAGTTCGTTCTGGCAACGGATGGGGAGACCTTCGAAGCCGAAGACCTGTTGAGCGGTGAGATCGTCGCCTGCGCCTACCGTGACTTTCCGGACCATTTCGGGTTCTTTCTCCCCCTAGCCGGTATCACAACCGTCCAGCAGTTGCGTGAAAGCTCGTTCGATATCCGCGCGACCAGCCGCCTGAACCGGCTCTATGTGGAGTTGCTAAAGGACAACCCGGAATGGGGCACAGAAAAGCGGCGGCCCGATATGAACCACTTCATGGGCCGGTTGATCTTTTGCTTCTTCGCGGAGGATACCGACATTTTTGGCGAGGATGCGAGCTTAACCAACATTGTGGAAAAGATGAGCGCGAGGGACTCATCCAACACGCACGAGGTTATCGAAACGCTTTTTCTCGCGATGAACACCAAACTGGAGGAACGTGGAGGCAGCAATCTTCCTCGTTGGGCAAAAACCTTTCCCTATGTGAATGGCGGCCTTTTCTCGGGACGGATGGACGTGCCGCGATTCAGCAAGATCGCGCGTTCCTACCTCCTGCACATCGGCAATCTCGACTGGACGAGGATCAACCCGGACATCTTCGGCTCGATGATTCAGGCTGTCGCCGAAGACGAAGAACGCGGCGCACTTGGAATGCATTACACGAGTGTCCCGAACATCCTGAAGGTCCTGAATCCGCTGTTCCTCGACGACCTCCGGGCGCGGCTCGACGAAGCCGGAAACAATGCCCGAACGTTGCTCAATCTCCGTAAACGCATGTCGCGTATCCGGGTCTTCGATCCGGCCTGCGGCAGCGGCAATTTCCTCGTCATTGCCTACAAGGGAATGCGGGCGATTGAGGCCGAGATCAACAAGCGTCGCGGCGAATCCGACCACCGCTCGGAAATCCCGCTCACAAATTTTCGCGGCATTGAGTTACGTGACTTTCCCGCAGAAATCGCACGGCTGGCTCTTATCATTGCCGAGTATCAGTGCGACGTTCTTTATCGCGGTAAAAAGCTCGCTCTTGCTGAGGTTCTTCCACTGAAAAAAGAGAACTGGATTACGTGCGGTAACGCTTTGCGGCTTGACTGGCTGAGTATCTGCCCGCCGACTGGAACGGGAGTGAAGCTGCTCGGTGACGACTTGTTCAACACACCACTCGATCAGACGCAGATCGACTTCGAGAACGAAGGCGGGGAGACATATGTCTGCGGAAACCCGCCCTACCTTGGCTCGACGTGGCAGAACGACGAGCAGAAAAGAGACCTACGGGCCATTTTCGAGCACCGTACAAAAAGCTGGAAGATGCTAGATTACGTCGCGGGTTGGTTTATGAAGGCAGCTGACTACGGCACACACACAAAATCTACAGCCGCTTTCGTAACCACAAACTCGATCAATCAGGGCCAGATTGTCCCCAACCTTTGGCCGCTGATTTTTCAGACGGGACACGAGATCGTCTTCGCCCACACCTCTTTCAAGTGGGCTAACCTCGCCAGCCACAATGCCGGGGTAACCGTCGCCATTGTTGGCATTTCCGCTAACCCCGGGAGAACGCGCCGCCTATATTCAATCGACGAGGGTGGAAATTCGATTGCCAAGGAAGGTGACTACATTAACGCCTATCTAGCTGTAGGACCAAATGTCGTCGTCGGTAAAGAGTCATTACCACTTTGTGGCCAGGCCAGCATGGATTACGGCAGCAAACCAACTGATGATGGCGGACTTATACTGTCCACGGAAGAACGATATGCCCTCATAAGGAGCGAACCCGATTCCTCGCGTTTCATCAGGCGTCTTATGGGTTCCAGCGATTCTATTGATGGAGTGCTTCGCTACTGTCTGTGGATTAGCGACGATGAGGCAGAGGATGCCAATTTTTTGCCCGCCATTGCTGATAGGATAGCCAAAGTTAGGTCCTTTCGGGCTAAGAGCACCAAAGCGGCCACGGTGGAATCGGCCAAGAAGCCTTACAAGTTCCAAGAAATCCGCCAAGCAGGCACAGAGATTCCTATTGTCGTGCCTCGGCACAGCTCGGAGAACCGCGAATATCTCCCGTTCAGTGTTGGAGAGCCTGGGACCATCGTTGCAGACAGCGCCTTCGCTTTTTATGACGCGCCACTATGGAACATTGCCATTTTTAATTCCAAACTACACCTAGTTTGGGTTGCCGCCGTGTGCGGTAAGTTAGAAACACGATATCGTTACTCCAACACATTCGGCTGGAACACCTTCCCTATCCCAATGCTGACCGAGAAGAATAAGGCTGAACTGACGCGCTGCGCCGAAGACATCTTGTTAGCGCGGGAAGCCCATTTCCCGGCGACGATTGCGGAACTTTACGTTCCTGAGAAAATGCCCGGCAATCTCCGGGAGGCGCACGAGCGCAATGACGAGGTACTGGAGCGGATCTATATTGGACGGCGCTTTCGAAATGATACAGAACGGCTTGAAAAGCTGTTTGAACTGTATACAAAGATGACCGTGGGCCAAGAAACGAGTAAGAAAAAAAGGACGGGGGCAAGCGCATGACAGGTGAAATAAAGCCGGTTCCATCGATTTCCGTTTCGTATGCGAGCAATGGCAGGGCGACCAAGGCCAACGCCCTCGGGATGCGGCCCATGCAGGAACGCGCGTATGAGCGGCGCGGGGAGCAGTATCTTCTGATCAAGTCGCCGCCAGCGTCGGGCAAGAGCCGGGCGCTCATGTTCATTGCCCTCGACAAGCTACAGAATCAGGGCATCAAGCAGGCCATTATCGTTGTGCCGGAACGAGCTATCGGTGCGAGTTTCCATGATGAACCATTGACCAAGTATGGATTCTGGTCGGACTGGAGCGTACAGCCAAGATGGAACCTCTGTGATGCGCCCGGCGGGGATAACGGGGGGAAGGTGAATGCCGTCGGCGTCTTCCTTGAGAGCGACGACAAGGTGCTGGTTTGCACCCACGCGACCTTTCGGTTCGCCGTCGATAAGTTCGGCATTGAGAAGTTCGACAACCGGCTTATTGCCGTTGACGAATTTCACCATGTCTCAGCAGACGACGAAAACAAACTTGGCCGCCATCTCGGGCAGCTTCTTGCCCGCGACAAGGCGCATATCGTTGCCATGACGGGTTCGTATTTTCGAGGTGATGCCGAGGCCGTTCTGGCCCCGTATGACGAGGAAAAGTTCGATACGGTTACCTACACCTACTACGAGCAGCTCAACGGCTACGAGTACCTAAAGCAGCTCGACATCGGCTATTTCTTCTATTCGGGGTCCTATGCCGACGACATTCTGAAGGTGCTGAACCCTGATGAAAAAACGATCATCCACATCCCAAGCGTTAATTCGCGTGAAAGCACAAAGGACAAGATCAAGGAAGTCGAGCACATCATCGAAGAGTTGGGGGAATGGCAGGGCGCCGACCCGGAAACCGGCTTTCAGATCGTCAAGATGGCGACGGGCCGTGTTCTCAAGATCGCCGACCTTGTTGATGATGATGCGGCCAAGCGCGAGCGCGTATCCTCCGCTCTGAAGGACCAGGCGCAAAAGAACAACCGGGATTATGTGGACATCGTTATTGCCTTGGGCATGGCCAAGGAGGGGTTCGACTGGATTTGGTGCGAACACGCATTGACCATTGGATACCGGTCGAGCCTGACCGAGATTGTGCAGATCATCGGTCGGGCCACGCGTGACGCTCCGGGAAAGACCCGCGCGCGCTTTACCAATCTGATCGCCGAGCCGGATGCGTCGGCGGAGGCCGTCACTGAGGCCGTAAACGATACGCTCAAGGCGATAGCGGCCAGCCTTCTCATGGAGCAGGTGCTTGCCCCGCGCTTTGAGTTCAAACCGAAGAATCCGAATAGTGGCCCGACGCCGGGCTTTGACTACGGCGAAGGCGGGTATGACCAGGACAAATGCAATGTGGGTTTCAATGGCGAGACTGGGCAATTCCAGATTGAGATTAAGGGACTATCTGAACCAAAGAGCCCTGAGGGGGCCCGTATATGCCGTGAGGACTTGAACGAGGTCATTGCAGCCTTCGTTCAGGACAAGACGACCATTGAACGTGGGTTGTTCGACGAGGAACTTGTGCCGGAAGAACTGACCCAGGTCCGCATGGGCAAGATCATTAAGGATAAATACCCCGAACTGGATGACGACGATCAAGAGGCAGTGCGCCAGCACGCAATCGCCGCGCTGAATCTAACCCAACAGGCGAAGCAAGCTGTTCTCGACGGAGCGGACCGCGACAGAGAGCAGGGCGGTAATACAGCTCTCCTCGACGGCGTTCGGAAGTTTGCAATGGATGTACGCGAGCTCGACATCGACCTGATCGACCGAATCAATCCCTTTGGGGAAGCCTATGCCATCTTGGCGAAGACCATGAGCGAGGAAAGTCTGAAACAGGTTCAGGCGGCAATCTCGGCCAAGCGCGTCAGTCTCACCATCGAGGAAGCACGGGAACTTGCCAGACGCGCCTTGAGATTTAAGCAGGAACGCGGGCGGTTGCCATCCATCACGTCACCCGATGCGTGGGAAAAGCGCATGGCCGAAGGCGTGGCGTATCTTGCACGGATGAAAGCGGAGGCGGCGCATGGCTAAATTCACCGATGAAGACGACGCATTACTTGAGGAGCTTGGTGTCGAGATTGAAGCAAAGGCCACGGGTGGCCGTACGCCGCGCGAGGAGCGCATCATCGCCGGTTTTGAGGAAATTCAGCGGTTCGTTGACGAACATGGACGTTCTCCCCAGCACGGGGAAGATCGTGACATTTTCGAGCGTCTATACGCCGTGCGCCTGGACCGCCTGCGCGGCCTGACGGAGTGCCGGACCCTTCTGGAGCCTATGGATCGCCAAGGGTTGCTAGAAGGTGGGGAAGCGGCATCCATTCCGGCGGCTGACGACTTGGACGACCACGAGCTTCTGGAGGCACTTGGTATTGACGGTTCTATGGAGGACGTCACAGAGCTTCGGCATGTGCGTTCCACCGCCGAGAAGAGAGCGGCGGAGGAAATTGCAAACCGCAAGAAGTGCGAGGATTTTGAAGAATTTAAACCGATGTTCCTTCAAGTCAAGAAGGACCTCGATACCGGTATTCGGCGGACCCGTCCGTTTCAAAGGATGGCCGAAATCCAGAAAGGTCAGTGGTTCATCGTCGGCGGCCAGATTGCCTATGTGGCGGAGGTTGGCGCGGAGTTCATAACCGAATATGACCGGCGCGACAGCAGGCTCCGTGTTATCTATGACAATGGAACGGAAAGCGACGTTCTCTTGCGTTCTCTGCAGCGTGCCCTTCACCGCGACAATGCTGGACGGCGCATTACCGATTTGGACACTGGTCCGCTTTTCTCCGGCGAGCTTGAGGAGGGCGACGAGGAAAGCGGCACTATCTATGTTCTACGGAGTAAGTCAGACCATCCCCTGGTCGCAGCCAACCGGGATATTCTTCACAAGATCGGTGTGACTGGCGGCAGTATTGAACGTCGGATTGGCAACGCCAAGCTTGATCCCACGTTTCTGATGGCGGATGTGGAGGTTGTTGCCACCTACAAGCTTTCCAACATCAATCGCACTAAGCTCGAAAACCTAATCCAGCGAATATTTGATCGGGTAAGGCTTGATATCGAGATCAAGGATCGTTTCGGAAATCCCGTTGTCCCGCGCGAATGGTTTCTCGTGCCGCTATTCGTGATTGACGAGGCCGTTGGCCGAATCAAGGACGGAACGATTACAGGATACCAGTACGACCCAGGGACCGCATCGTTAAAGCACGCGGTAAAATAGAAAACTTACAAGAATAGCCCTGTCACGTATATTAGTGAGTGATAATGTATCGTATGGAAACCGAAAGGAATAAATGACACCAAGTGAATGGGTTATTCAGTTAAACGGGAGTTTCTCGGTTGTTGGTAGGGAAATTTTGTAATGAATTTATCGAATATGGCCGATTTTAGAAACAATCGGAAAACTCATCCCAATTGTGTCGATTGGAGGAATGGTGTATTGGGTATTTTCGGGAACGTACCCGAGGTCACGCAACTCAGACTGAAGAAGTTCTAAGGTCTTTATTTCAGAAGTAACATTTTTTTCGTTAAGCTTTTCTTTTAATAAAGCTTGTAAACGGTCTGCAGTGTTCATGGCTTTTTTTACCTCTTTTTAGAAATAATTTCTAGAGTGAAGAAAAAGTTCTAAGTTAGACCTTCTTATATAATCGCATATTAAGTCATTATAGTCCCGAATTATTTTCCCTAGTTCTGGTTTTTCGCCATAATCTTGAATCTTTAAGCGTAAAACAGTTTGTAGTCTATTAAGATTTATCGACCGTCCATGAGAGTGCCATATATTATTATCGCCTAAAATCCTTGCAATTTCCTCAGCCCGTTCTTCTTTCTCTTCTTGCGTGACTGGTGTACCAATTTTTTCTGGGGTTGTCTGATGAGTATCCCAATTTTTAAATTTATATTTTACTAGCCATTCTTTTAAAAGTGTCACACTGAGATTTAAAGCCTGCTCAAAGCTGCGAAGCATGGCAAGGTCTTGTTTCTGAAGTAGTATTATATCTGCCGAAGTCATTTTTCCTTTCGCAGATTTTTCTATAATTTCATTAACCTTATCTAGATACCCAAGAGCAGGCACGAAACGACCTTCCTTTTGTATTTGCGGATCAATAGGCCCAAGCGATGACGAGTAGTCCATTAAAATATTATCGCCTGACATACAAAAAATTGTGCCAGCAGACATAGCCGTATCAGGAACAATAAAGTCTACTTCTGTGTAAAAGTGGCGTGTAATATTCACCATCTTTTCTACAGGCTCGACATACCCACCGGGTGTATTGAGCATTATTGTGAGTTTGGTGTGATTAGTTTCATCGCCCTTTAGCTGTTCAATAAAGTTACGAAAAAGGCGATCGACCGAATGGAGAATGGGGCCGTAAAAAAACACCACATCAGAGTTAAGGCTGTCCTCCAGCTTACTTAGTAGCGAGCCAAGCTCACTCTTTACTACTGTATCGAGATTTGGAAGATTCATTTATAGGCTGTTTCTCATTATTGAAGGGAGCTACTTTATACAGGAAAGCAATAAAATAAAAAAGGCCTGATCTAATTGAGTGATAATATAGATTATGACAAATCATACGGCTTTTTTTGTGAGCAATCAAAGGCTTACGATACTCAATAACCGTTTTTTTTTAGATGTTCTCGTTTAGCTTGCTCTGCGGTTTTAAGGATCGGCCTTCTACACATACGCCGCACGATATTAACAATATCCTGCCACATTGCCTTTTCTTCGGCCTCGCGCTGCATGCGATATAAAGGCTCTTTTTCCATCTGG
>JAGQUY010000031.1 GCA_020438245.1 Bacteroidota bacterium | reverse complement strand
TTGGCTGAGGACAAAAGGGAAATGAGATCATTGGAGATTCCTTTGGAGAACGATGAACAAATCAGCATCGTGTCTCCGTCGCTGTCGTCCAAGAACTTCGCTGCCGGAACCACGCGCGGGCGAGTCATAGAGTTTTCCCTGCAATTCAAAGCGGAGGATTCGGATGAAAGGCGAACCGTAATTCCGATACTCAATATTGGAAAAACCACTCAATTGGATTCGGCAGGCCGAAGATTGAAGTTAATGCGTTACGGAACCGGCGAGAGAACGGTGATGGTCGGCATTGCCGAAGGATCCAACGAACTTCTGATCGCCGGAAGGGAAGAAGATGGGGAAGTGGTCAGGATGCGAATTGGGTTGGAAGATGAACCGACCGCGTTGGTCATCAACGATTTCAAGTCGGAGCTGATGGCCGGGTTTGAGGACGGTTCGCTACGCGTTGTACCTCTGTCCGGTGAGGCCGGCGTCTCGGTTCAGGTGGCGCCCCGGGGAACATCCGTAACAGCCCTCGAGTATTTGATCGGCGAAGTGACCTTAATTGTCGGTGATGCTCAAGGGAATATTTCAGGTTGGATGAATGTGCGAAATCGCGGTCTTCAAAAAACCCGCGATTTCGGACGTCGGAACAAGGCCATTATTCAAGTGGTTCCGTCGTGGCGAAACAAATGTTTTGTTGCCGCCGATGCCGGAGGCGGATTTGGTCTTTATCATTCAACCAGCGAACGGCTCCTGTCGGAGTCCTCTGATTCAACGTCCGTGATCACTCACCTTTCCTTCGCTCCAAAAGCAGACGGCCTTGTACTTTCCGATGCCGCCGGGATAAAAACCTTTCACCTGATTAACGATCATCCGGAAGTTTCCTGGGGCACCCTCTTCTCGAAAATATGGTATGAAAGTTATGACAAGCCCGAATACACCTGGCAGTCCAGCGGAGGTACAGATGACTTTGAGCCGAAACTGAGCATGATTCCTCTTATTTTCGGGACGATTAAGGCGACCCTATACGCCATGTTGTTTGCGATTCCCATGGCGGTCCTTGGCGCGTTGTATACATCCCAGTTTGCACACCCCCGTATCCGGACAATTATCAAGCCCACGGTGGAGATCATGGCTGCATTGCCCAGCGTCGTAATCGGTTTTATTGCAGGATTATGGCTGGCTCCCTTGCTCAGGGATGTGCTGGTCGAATTTGTGTTGGTGTTGCTGCTGTCCCCGTTGATTATCATTTTGCTCGTTTGGTTATTCAACAAGCTCCCCACGAATATAACCAGTCCCTTTCGGCATGGCTACGAAGTTGTTCTCATGATTCCTGCAGTCATTCTGGCTGTGGGGCTGTGTTACCTTCTTGGTAATTGGATTGAAACCGCAGTTTTCAACGGGGACGTTCCGCACTGGCTTTATACGGCGTTTGATATTCGGTATGATCAACGAAACTCGATTGTTATCGGTGTGGCCATGGCGTTTGCCACAATGCCCATCATATTTACGATCACGGAAGACTCTTTATCCAGCGTTCCGGTTCACCTCACATCCGCTTCTCTGGCTCTGGGTGCCAGTCGTTGGCAAACCGCGGTGAAAGTTGTTCTGCCAGCTGCGAGTGCCGGCATTTTCTCCGCGATCATGATCGGATTGGGGCGGGCTGTTGGTGAGACCATGATTGTGTTGATGGCCACGGGAAATACACCCATTATGGATTGGAGCATTTTCAACGGTATGCGGACCCTATCGGCGAATATAGCTGTAGAGATCCCGGAAGCACCCCAAGGAGGGTCGTTGTATCGAACCTTGTTCCTTTCGGGTCTGATATTGTTTATCATGACTTTTTTTGTCAATACGGTGGCTGAGCTGATACGGCAGCGTCTCCGAAAAAAATACGCGTCGATGTAAAATGAAAACCCTGTTTAAATCCGGCGATATCTTTTTATGGTTTACGGGAGCCGTGCTCGGCGTCATTATATTGATGGTTGCAGGGCTCCTGCTGGTTGTCGTGCTCAATGGGGCTGGCGTGTTCTGGCCGTCTGCAGTCGTTGAAGTGCGCACTAAAGCCGGGCAAATATTCATGGGAGAAATAAAAGCCGAGGAGGAGATACCCCCCGGATCCCTGCCGGAAAACATGCAGGATGAATCTCACGTGCGAATCCAATTGAAGATCGGCAACAGGGATGTCTATGGTGTTGATTTCAAGTGGATCAATTACTATGAACTGGCCGCTCTTCAGTATCCAGCCGACGCTCTTTGTATTGAACGCATGGAATACGGCAACATGTATGGCCGCCTAATCGGGGTGAAGAATGATGGCGTCTATATTGCCAAGGGCGACAACGCCTGGCCGAGCTTTCAAAATCTTGCCGAAAAATCCACTGATCTGGTTAGAGAACGCATCGCGCTGGAAAAGAAGAGCATTGGTGCGATTAACTACGAAATTGAACAGCTGCGTTTGCGTAAGAAGAGGCTGGAGTTCTACAACGAAGGTGCACTCGCGGAACTGGCGGAAATTGACCGGCAGGTTTCCGAAAAACAGAAATCCTACGAATCTTTGATGCTCAAGGTGACCGATCTGACCAGACGGGCTGCGGAAGCTTCCGTAGTTGTGGAGATAGCAGGGGGTTCGCAAAAAGAGCTTCCCCTTTCCCAAGTGGTCCGTTTTTATCAGCCCAACCAGATGGGGTTTTTCGCAAAGCTTCAGATGTATGTTCAGAAAGTATGGGAGTTTTTGAGGGAAGACCCTCGGGAATCCAATACCGAAGGAGGTGTTTTTCCCGCTATTTTTGGAACTGTACTGATGGTCATCATAATGACGCTCGCGGTAGTTCCGTTTGGCGTCGTGGCGGCATTGTATCTTCGTGAGTATGCCAACCAGGGACCCTTTGTGCGGCTCACCCGCATTGCGGTCAATAACCTGGCCGGTGTGCCGTCGATAGTATTCGGGATCTTTGGATTAGGTTTTTTCGTGTACTTTTGCGGAGGCTCACTGGACCAGTTCCTTTTTGCGGAACGCTTGCCGTCACCAACTTGGGGAACCGGAGGTATTCTATGGGCTTCCCTTACACTGGCTTTGTTGACGGTGCCGGTAGTGATTGTCGCTACCGAAGAGGCGCTCGTCGCCGTTCCTCGAGGAGCGCGCGACGGATCTCTGGCCCTTGGTGCCACCAAATGGCAGACAACGTGGCGGGTTGTTTTGCCCGCGGCTACACCCGGTATGCTGACCGGAGTCATCCTTGCGATGGCGCGCGGAGCCGGTGAAGTTGCTCCTCTCATGATCACCGGTGTCGTTAAGCTGGCTCCCAATCTGCCACTGGATGGTACATTTCCTTTTCTGCACCTTGATCGCAAGTTCATGCACCTCGGATTTCATATTTATGACGTTGGTTTTCAGTCTCCCAATGTGGAAGCGGCGAAGCCGATGGTTTTCATGACCGCCCTGTTGTTGATTTTGATTGTTCTGCTTCTCAATTTGACAGCCATAATCATACGGGCAAGACTCAGAAAAAAATATCAGGGATCCACTTTCTAATTTAACAAGGCTACTTATGGGCGACAAAGACACGATTTCCATACGGACCAAGATTGATGCCAGCCCGGACACGACCGGTGACGGAATGAATCATTCGACGGTTCCAGTGACTCCCAAGCGAATCAAAATTGAGACACGAGGGGTCAACATGTATTATGGATCTCATCATGCTCTAAAGAATATTCACCTCGATATTTTTGAAAAAGAGGTGACCGCGCTCATTGGGCCGTCGGGATGCGGGAAGTCGACGTATCTGCGTCTTTTCAACCGGATGAATGACCTCATAGAGAATGTGCGTATTGACGGTGCAATCAATATCGATGGCAAAAATATTTACGACAAAGACGCCGACGTGGTTGCACTGCGGAAATCGGTTGGAATGATTTTTCAGAAATCCAACCCCTTTCCCAAGTCGATCTATGACAATGTTGCGTATGGTTTGCGTGTCAACGGCGAGAAGTCAAAGTCAAAGGTGGACGAGGTCGTCGAAAGATGCCTCCGAAAAGCCGCCTTGTGGGATGAAGTGAAAGATCGGTTGAAGACATCCGCATATGGCATGTCCGGCGGTCAGCAGCAGAGATTGTGTATTGCGAGGGCTCTTGCGGTCGATCCGGATATCATTCTAATGGATGAGCCGTGTTCTGCATTGGATCCTATTGCCACGCAAAAAATTGAAGACCTGATCGAAGAACTCAAACACGACTATACGATCGTCATTGTCACCCACAACATGCAGCAGGCTGCGCGGGTGTCCGATAAAACGGCTTTCATGTGGCTTGGAGAACTGATTGAATTCAGCGAAACGAAGAAGATATTCACGTCGCCGTCTCAAAAAATGACCGAAGACTATATTACAGGACGATTCGGGTAAAAACTGCGTGATTCAACCTAACCATGGACAAAAGTAGGATTGCTATGAAATCTCAATTTACGGAACAACTCGATCGTCTTGAAAAACTGGTTATTCAGATGGGCAGTCTGGTAGAGACCCAGGTTCAAGAAACCATTGAAGCGCTCATCAACGGAGATCAGAGTCTCGCCCATAAGGTGATTGGTGACGATAAAAAGATTGACGATCTTGAAATACAAATAGACGATGAAGTATTGTCCCTGCTGGCTCTCCATCAACCGGTGGCCTTTGATCTGAGGGATATTCTGGGGATTTCAAAAATAAATGGGGACCTAGAGCGCATAGGCGATCATGCGTTAAATATCGCGGAGTCCGCATTGGCTATTACAAAAAAAGACAGCCAGCTATCCATGAGCAATATTCCAAAAATGTGCGAGGTTGTACGTGCTATGCTCAAGGATTCCATTGACAGCTTCATACACAAAAATGCGGAGTTGGCTTTGTCGGTCTGCCGGAGGGATGATGAAATCGACGATTTGAATAAACATCTTTTTGCGGACATATTGGCCACCATGATCAAAAAGCCGCAAACCATACCCACGGCCATGGAGATCATACGAATTTCAAAAAACATAGAGAGGATCGCCGACCTGTGTACGAACATCTGTGAGGACGTGGTATTTATCAGCGACGCCAAGAGTATCAAACATTCGAAAGAACAACTCAACCAATGACGGAGGCCGCGGGCTGATGGCAAAAAAGACCAAGACCATTCTCTGCGTGGACGATGAGCAGGACATTCTCGACATTCTCTCGTACAACCTTAGAAAAGAGGGATATACTGTTTTCACGGCAGACGATGGGGAGAAGGCCCTGCAAATGGCCGAAAAGGTCAAACCGGATCTTGTGGTTATCGACATCATGATGCCCGGCAAGGACGGTTTGGAAGTTTGCAAGTCTTTGCGGAACAGCTCGTTTGGCAAGGATACGCCGATCATGTTCCTCACGGCCAAAGCCGATGAAATCGACGAGATCATCGGGCTTGAATTCGGGGCGGATGACTATGTGACCAAACCGTTCAGTCCCAGAAAAATTGTTGCCCGGATCAAAGCCATGTTTCGCCGTGTGGAAATGAAGAAGGAGCTTCATTCGGAACAAAAAGCCGTGATCAAAGCGGGCGGCATAGAGATCAACAGAATAACCTACACGGTTACCGTCGACGGCGAAGAAATAAAATTCCTTCATAAAGAGTTCGAACTATTGTATTTTCTTATGAATCGTCCGGGCATGGTTTTCTCACGGAACAATCTATTATACCATGTTTGGGGAGAGGATGCCTTTTTCGTCGATCGCACGGTAGACGTCCATGTAACGAAGATTCGAAAAAAACTGGGTGCGTATGGCGATATGATTGAAACTATCCGTGGTGTCGGGTATAAATTTATCTCGAACGGTAAGACTTGACCGCATGAAACACCTGAGCTCTCAGATTTCCAAAGTTCTTGCTGGCCTGCTACTCGCAGGCTTCTTTTTTCTGTTTATGGTTGTTGACGGGCTTCTTAAGTCCAACCTCCAGGATCAGATTATCTACGACCTGCGCATCGAGGCAGAGATGGCTGATCTCTATTTGAGTACCGATTCTGTCAAACTGCAAGAAGATGTCGCCAGACTCGCTTTATTGACAGAATCTCGATTTACGGTAATGGACGAGACCGGCAGGGTTGTTGCCGAGTCTGACCCGGCCCACCGACCGGAAATGTTGGATAATCATCTCAACCGGCCGGAAATTCAGGGAGCCTTGAGAGGCCTGGACGGGTACGGATACGCGTTTCGATACAGTCACACGCTGAACGAAGAGCTCGTATATGTTGCCTTCAAGAGTTCGAAAAGTCGCTTCGTCCGGATTGCCAAGAAACAGTCTTTTGTCAACTCGATCGTATGGAAAGTCAGGTGGATTGTCATTGTCATCGCATTGCTCACGGTGGCCGCATTGCTCGTCCTTATGCCCCGACTTACAGGAAGGGTGACCAAAGGCCTGACGGAGATCGTGCGAGCGTCCGAAGAAATCCGAAGCGGCAATTATGACAGGGAAATTGTTGTCAAAGAACAGAACGAAATCGGAGATCTGGCATCGACATTAAACCTTATGTCCTCAAAGTTGAAAGAGGACATTCAACAGCTTCGTCAAATGCAGGATGTTCGGAAGGACTTTGTCGCCAACGCATCGCACGAGTTGAAGACGCCCATTACTTCCATACGGGGATATCTTGAAACCTTGTTGGATGGTGCCTACCACGATGAAGAGGTCAGCAAGAAATTTCTTGAGCGTACGATGTCCAATGTGGTTCGTCTTGAAAGTATTGTAAATGATATGCTCGATCTTTCAATGCTGGAATCCCGCGATCATGGGCTCAGTCTGAGATATTTTGACATTGGTACTATGCTAAAAAGTCTTACCTCTGACTATCAGGAGGCCGCACGTCAGAAGGGCCTGGATCTCAAGTTGACGTCCAGCATTCCACCCGAATTCACCCTGATGGCCGATCCCTACCAAGTGGAAAAGGCTCTGTTCAATTTGATTGATAATGCGGTCAAATATACGGATTCGGGGAGTGTAACCGTTTCCGCAAGCCTTGTAGAGCAATCCTTGCATATCGTGGTCGCAGACACGGGCAACGGAATTCCTCCGGAAGATCAGCACCGAATTTTTGAGCGATTTTACAGGGTCGATAAAGGCCGATCCAGGCAGCTTGGCGGGAGCGGTCTGGGACTGTCGATTGTTAAGCATGTTATGGAGATTCACCAGGGGGAAGTGCGCCTTCAAAGTGAAATCGGGAAAGGGTCGCGGTTCACTTTGATTTTTCCTGCCAAGACATAAACCCAAAAGTGTTATCGCTTGATTACGGTACTATTTCTTGAATATTATCCCTCTCTAGCCTACCTTCCTCCGTCTGCAACCATCCACCAATCGGAATTATACCATGAGCTTAGACCGATTTATTCAGATGTTGATGCCGAAGGACCATACGTTCTTCCAGTTATTTGAAGAAACTGCCGATTTCATAATTGGAGGCAGCAACTCGCTTAAGGCTCTCATGCAGGCCGAGCCCGCCGGACGAGCTCTCCTTTTCGAAAAAATTGAACAGTTGGAACACAAGTGCGATGACACCACCCACAAAGTGTACCGGCATCTCAACGGCACTTTTGTAACACCGTTCGACCGCGAGGACATTCATTTGTTGGCATCCGAGCTGGACGATATCATGGATTTGATGGACGAGTCGGCCAAGCGTATCATTCTTTATCGAATGGACAAGATTCCGCAAGCTATGATTCAATTGGTTGATATTCTCGAAAAGTCGATCCTCGAAGTAAAGTTTGTCATTTCGAGTCTGAGGCAGATTCACAAATCGGAGGACATTCGTAAGGCTCTGGTGAGAATACATGATCATGAGAACGAAGCGGACAAGGTCTTTGAAGAAACGATCGCAAAATTATTCGATGAAGAAAAGAATGCCGTCAATGTGATCAAGATGAAAGATATTTACGGAAGCCTCGAGCGGGCCACGGATAAGTGCGAGGACGTGGCCAATGTAGTGGAAGCATTATTGATCAAGCACGCCTGATTTCGCAATTTCGGATCGCTTATCGGTGGGAAAGAAGCGTTTTGTCGACCAGCCGTTTGTAGTTTTGAATCTCTGCCTGCATTCTTGAATCATCCCAACCGAGAAGGGGTTGCATGATTGCGGCAACTTCTGCCGCCGCAGGCTTTCCTGCGTTCGGTTCCAGAGCCGCGCCTGTTCGTCGCAACAGTACATCGGCAACCGTTCCGGCCCACTCCTCCTTCACTGCATATACGACCTGAGCGGCAAGATCCGGAACTCCTTCAGATAAGCGTTTGCCCAGAGACGAGTCCGACCGAATAAGGTCCACAACTGCTTTGGTTTGTCCTCCGTATAACGTCTTCAACCTATCAAGGGACTCCTCGTTCAATAAACCGGAATACCTGTCCGACCCTTCTCCAAAGGCCAGTGGCTCGTATGTTTGGCAGAGGCCGGCATGCCAGGATTGAGAGGTTACCATCCGGTTAACAACCGATTCCGCGGTCTCCCTGAACGTTGTCAGCTTACCGCCAATCAAGGTGAGTATGTTTTCGTAGCCGTCCCGTGTGTGATCGTATAAGCCCATTTCCCTGGATAATGCGTTGAGACTCGAACCCGGTTTAAAAATCAAGGATCGGATTCCGGAGAAAGACAGTACTGCATCCTCTTGTTTCCAATGAGTGTCCGGTAGACAGTAGTTTATCTCCTTTATCAAATAATCGACCTCTTTAGCAGACGGTACCGTGTCTGAGGCGCTGCCGTCTTCCTGTACCTCGGTGGTTCCAACGAGCACAAAGTTAAGCCATGGGATAATGAAGAAGGGGCGGCCGTCAGATCGGGCGGGCGTGTAGATTGCGTGCCGGAGTTGCAGTTCATTATTTTTGAAGACCAGATGACTTCCTCTAAAGCCCAGACTGAGGGGGGATTTAGCGCCAAGGCCGCCAATCAGCCCATCTATCCACGGTCCGGCCGCGTTAACTACGAAATCACATGGATGTTCCGATTCGGTCCCAGTAAGTTCGTCTCGAACTCTAACGGCCGCTATCCGGCTTCCCGATGGTTCGAATTGAAGTACCTTGTGGTGGTTATGAATGGAAGCGCCGTGGTTGACCGCATCCTTCAAATTATCGAGCACCAAACGCTCCGGAAACAGACAGTGGCCGTCTTGATAGACAAATCCGCCCCTGAGTCCTTCCGATGACAGTCCCGGTATGTGTGCAAGTAACGATTCCGCGTCCATAGAGTCGAAATCGTTGTGGGACGAGTCAAGATACTGATACAACTTGAGACCGGCCTTCAGTACCCACCTGGAATGAGGCGAATGACGGTACACCGGTACGACGAAGGGGAGCCATCTCGTGTTATGTGGATACGTGTGCAGAAGCCAATTGCGTTCTCGCAAACTGGATCGGACGAGATTAAGATGGAAATGTTCGAGGTAGCGGAGGCCCCCATGGATTAATTTCGAGGAGGACCAGCTTGTTCCGCATCCAAAGTCATTCTTTTCAAATACCGTAACGCGCAAGCCGCGCCGAGCGGCATCGCGTGCAATGGCAGCCCCATTGATGCCGCCCCCGATCACGATGACATGGGGTTGACTCATGGGGGTGGAAAATCAGCCTCCAACCTGGGAAAAAACCGTATTCACGCTGATCATGTCTGAAATTCCAAGAGGATGATGCGCCGGCTTGTCCGTTAGGATCTTTTCGAGAATCCAATTCCGGAGATGCTCGTCGCTGTTGCCCGATCTCAGGAAACCCTTCAGATCAAGTCCTTCATTGGAAAAAAGGCACCACTTTAATTTGCCAAGCGACGTCAGGCGGATGCGATTACAGGTGGAACAAAAATGATCTGCATACGGATCTATAAAGCCGATGGCGCCTTTGAATCCTTCGATGGTGTGCATCTTGGCGGGTCCGGCGGTTATTTTGGGATCCGAGGGAATCAGAGAATACCGTTCGGCGACAAGAGCTTTCAACCGGTCGGTAGTCAGGATTCGATCATCCTGAAAACGATTTCCGTAACTGTGACTGGACGGCATATATTCTATGAATCGAACGTGTAACGGATTTTTTCTCGCCAATTCGACAAAATCAAAGATCTCATCGTCATTGATCCCCTTCATGACCACCATGTTGATCTTGACAGGATCAAGGCCGACCTCCATAGATCTCCAAATAGAACGATAAACCCTGTGAAAGCCGTCAAAACGGGCCATGTCTTTGAACCGTTGCGGTTTCAACGTGTCGAGACTGATGTTTACCCGATGAAGGCCTGCGTCGAAGAATTCTTTGACGGTTTCCGAGAAGGCGTATCCGTTTGTCGTCATGGAAAATGATTGGAGGGGAAGTGAGCCGATTCGACGCACCAATTCCAAGAGGTCTTTACGTACTGTCGGCTCTCCGCCGGTAATCCGGATTTTCTCAATGCCGAGTTCGATCAGAACGCGCGCGATGCGCTCCAGCTCATCGAATGTCAGGAGTTCATCACGGGGTACAAACTCTACTCCATGAACCGGCATACAATATACACAACGAAAATTACAGCGATCGGTGACGGAGAGACGCAGGTAGTCAATTTTTCGGCCGAAGCCGTCAAGTAGTGCCATATCTTTTCATGGTAGCTAATTTGATATCGAAATGCAACCGGCACTCAGGAGCTCGATCCGCCCTTGAGGATCGAAGCGAGTACGGAAAGGATCAGAATCGCCCCGACAACACCCAGAGCCACGCCGACCGGAATTTCAAAAAAACCTGACACCAGCATTTTTGCACCGATAAAGACCAGAATGGCAGAGAGGCCATAGTTCAGATACCGAAAGATCTTCATCGCGCCGGCAAGTGCAAAGAAAAGAGCACGAAGTCCCAGTATGGCAAACACGTTGGAAGTGAAGACGATGAACGGATCCAGTGTGATCGCGAGAATGGCGGGAATGGAATCCACCGCAAAGACCAGATCCGTTGTTTCCACGACAATCAGTACAACAAAGAGGGGAGTGGCAAGCAACCTTCCATTTTCTTTGATAAAAAACCTGCCCTCCACGTACGATGGCGAAATAGGCATCACACGTCTCAACAGCTTCAGGACCGGATTTTTTTCCGGATGGATCTGTTTTTCATCATCATAGGACATCCGAATGCCGGTAATGATGAGGAAGCCGCCGAACAAATAGATGATCCAATGAAAAGTGCCGATCAAAGTGACGCCGGTCGCAATAAAGAGAGCTCTCAAGACAAGAGCCCCGAGAATTCCCCAGTATAAGACCTTGTGCTGATAGCGGACATCAACCTTGAAGTAGGAAAAAATAAGCAGGAAGACGAAAAGGTTGTCGACACTCAGCGATTTCTCAATCAGATAACCTGTCAGGAACTCCAATGCAGGTTGGGGACCCAGCCAAAAATAGAGACCCACATTGAACAGCAGCGCAAGGCCGATCCATACGGCGCTCCACGCCACGGCTTCCTTGATCGTTATCTCGTGTGCGTGGCGATGAAAGACCCGCAAGTCGATCACCAGCATCAGAAGCACAAACACATTGAAGAGGGTCCAGGGGATCCATGAATGCATTGGACTCCATGCCGTTACCGGCAGAGGTTCGTTTTCAGAATGGTTTGGAATATCGCCACAAGCAAATGTATATTCAACGGTTAAACGAATATGAGGAATTTGTCTATGCGAACCATAAAAGCCCCGCGAGGCAACAAGCTTACCTGCAAGAACTGGCTTATTGAAGCTCCGATGCGGATGTTAATGAATAATCTGGATCCCGAAGTTGCCGAAAACCCTAATGAGCTCGTTGTTTACGGCGGTTCAGGAAAGGCGGCCAGAAACTGGGAGTGTTATGATGCGATTATCCGTTCTCTGCAGCACTTGGAGACCAATGAAACGCTCCTTGTTCAGTCCGGAAAGCCGGTGGCTGTTTTTCGTTCGCACGAAAACGCTCCAAGGGTGATTATCGCCAATTCGAACATTGTTCCGGCTTGGGCGACCTGGGAAAATTTTTGGGAATACGAACGTCTCGGGTTGACCATGTATGGACAGATGACCGCGGGAAGCTGGATCTATATCGGTACCCAGGGTATTTTACAGGGAACATACGAGACTTTTGCGGAATGCGGGCGCAAGCATTTCAACGGATCACTCAGAGGCACAATCACCCTAACTGCGGGATTGGGCGGTATGGGCGGTGCACAGCCCCTCGCCGTGACCATGAATGAAGGTGTTGCTCTGTGCATCGAAGTGGATCCGCATCGGATTCAGAGGCGCCTGGAGACGAAGTATTGCGATGTGATGGTGAAAGATCTCGAGGAGGCCTGGAAGATGGCTCAATCCTTCAAGAAGGACGGCGTCTCCAAATCCATCGGGTTGCTTGGAAATGCCGCCGAAATCCTTCCTGAAATGATCAAGCGGGGCATGATGCCGGATATCGTTACCGATCAAACCTCAGCTCACGATCCACTGAACGGGTACGTGCCGATCGGCATTACGATGGAAGCGCTGGCCGACTTCAGAAAGAACCGCACGAAGGAATACATTAAGAGGTCGATGGAGTCCATGGCCATTCACGTGCGCGCAATGCTCGATTTTCAAAATAAGGGGGCCGTCGTATTTGATTACGGAAACAATATCCGGGCTCAAGCCCAAAAAGAAGGCGTGGCCAATGCATTTGATTTTCCCGGTTTTGTTCCTGCGTTCATTCGGCCGCTGTTCTGTGAAGGACAGGGTCCGTTCAGGTGGGTGGCGTTGTCGGGTGATCCCGAGGATATTTTCACGACCGACGCGGCCATTGCGGATGCGTTTCCAGAAAAGGCGTCCTTAAGACGCTGGCTAGAAAGAGCGCGGGAGCGTGTACACTTCCAGGGTTTGCCCAGCAGGATCTGCTGGCTTGGATATGGGGAGCGCGAAAAAGCCGGGTTGATATTCAATGAGCTGGTTCGCAGCGGCAAAGTCAAGGCGCCGATCGTCATAGGCCGGGATCACTTGGACTGCGGGTCGGTGGCATCTCCCAACCGGGAAACGGAAGCCATGCAGGATGGCAGTGATGCGATCGCGGACTGGCCACTGCTCAACTTCGCGATCAATGCAGTCAATGGAGCTACCTGGGTCTCTCTTCATCATGGTGGAGGCGTCGGAATCGGTTATTCCCAGCATGCGGGCATGGTTATCGTAGCGGACGGATCAAACGAGGCAGACGAGCGACTCAAGCGGGTGCTAACCAGCGATCCGGGTATGGGCGTTGTACGGCATGTGGATGCCGGATACGAAGAGGCTGTGCGGGTGGCAAAGGCCCAGAACGTGAAGATTCCAATGATGAAGTGATCCATGAGTTCCAGCCGCATAGACCAATTTCTACAGCTACGAAGAATTGCAGTGGTTGGTGTGAGACGCAGGGGAGCCTCCGAGCCAGGCAATGCTATCTACAAGAAACTTAAATCGGCGGGTTACACGGTATACGCCGTCAATCCGCATTTGTCATTTCTTGAGGGCGATCGTTGTTTCCGATCACTCACTGATATACCCGACAAACCCGACGGTGTTGTTATCACAACACACCCAAAACGATCGCTGAGCCTCGCCGATGAGGCCGTGCGCATTGGGATACAGCACGTTTGGTTTCATCGGTCATTTGGGGATGGAAGCGTGTCCGACGCGGCCGTGTCTTTTTGTCGTGAGCACGATGTGGAGCCAATTGTCGGTGGCTGTCCGATGATGTTTGTGGCACCTGTCGACGTTGGTCATCGTTGCATACGCTGGATGCTTAAGGTCTCCAAGAAGTTACCTGCCTGATTTTGTAATTTAAATTTACAGGAGGAACCATGCGCTTTTTTAAAATAGGTTGTGTTATCCTGATTCTTACGTGCGGAATCCATTTGATTGGACATTTCAACAACCGACAGCCCGGCAGCGACGAGGAAAAGCAAATGATGCATCTCATGGAGACCTATCAGATCCCGGGGGCGGGCGTAACCATGATGAGTTTGCTGAGCGGATTCAGTCTTATGTATTCTCTTTGGTTCCTGACGTTGGGAACCATCGGGTTGATGTGCACGGGGCGAATTATGGAGTCCTATCGTCGCGGATTTCTCTGGACAGTAACCGGATTTACCGGTGTCGCGGTTTTGATTTCAGCGTATTATTTTTTCTACGCGCCGACCGCGTGTGTTTCAGCCGCTTTTGTTTTCTTGTTGATCGGCAGTTTCATCTTCAAACCCGGAGATTCTGCAGTCTAACGATTGGCTGCCAGGATAACCGGCTCGGATGCGGCAGCCGGTTGGTGTTTCTTCACGAGATGTTTGTTCTTGTAAACAGATAGAAACTTATCCTGTCGCTGTGATCCGTCGCCGAACGTTATATCCCTTGTCCATGAAAAGGCGTACTTGTCCTGCAAATCACCAAACAAACCTTCTTCAACGGGACCGGTACATTCCACGGTGCGCCCGTCCCTTTTTCCGATCAGCACGAAAACCATTTTGGTTCTTTCCATATCTACATAGTTCTGAATCAGCAGGTTACCCGGTGTGTCGTTTTTGAAGACGAAGTCAGGCGCGGGATCAAACACGGTCGCATCCAACCCGGCCGGCTGGTAATATTTGACTTCAAAGGAATGGCTGGTGCGATGGATAATTTCGAGACCTGAAAAGAGAACGGCCCTGTACAACGTACTCGACAATTGGCAGATTCCGCCTCCCCATTGGGGTTCCGTGCTGTCGCCATTGACGATAATAAGTTCTTTCCTATAGCCATGCAGACTGTCTACCGGGCCCATGGCCCTCACGAAGGAAAACTGGCTGTCGCTTGGGACAATGAGATTGTGAAACCGGGGCGCGGCGTGCTGGATATTGAATTTTCGGTTATCGGGGGATCCGAAGAAATCGGTCATGCCGACGGCAAGGATTTCCGAGAGTCCAAATACGTTGTCCGGATTGGTTACGATCGCATCCAGCTTCTTTACCCGTAACGGTACGGACAACACTCCCCATCTGGCTTTCGAATGGCGAATCGAATCGTTGATGGCCAAAATCGTGGCTCGGATATCCAACGCACAACCATCTTTTGCCGTACCGATAATCCTGGGCATGCCATTGTCACTCTCGATCGTAATATTTTCCTGAGGCCTGTAGAGATAGGACGCGATCCGTTGGGCAAGATGCGCGTGAAGACCGGCGGGTTTAAGGAGGGGAACGAGTTCAAATCCCGACCCGGATTGAATTTTACTGAACCGAACCCAGTCTCGATGATCACGGACCAAAAAGCTCCATTCGTCATGACTGTATCCGTCATAATCGTAATACATTCGTACATAGGTGTTGATAAGTTTCTGAAATCTGGAGATGGCCATTTGTACGTGTTGTACCGTGATGTCCGGGTTCTTTTTTAAAATTTGAATTTCAATCGGAGAATTGGACAGGCCGCCAAAACGATCGTTCAGCTGTCGGACGACCTCCTGATGAGGAAAGGTCAGTCCCGGTTTTTCCGGAGTGACAACGAACTGTCCGTTTTTCGTTTCGATCGCTGCATCGACCGTACGATGGCTATCCAAATAGGGGATCGTTGCAGTGAGTATTTTCTCAAGGCTGTCGTTTAGAATAGTCATGGACAGGGCATGCCGGCTTTCTGTCCACAAACTGAAAAAGCGTTGATTCATTCGTTCGAGTTCGTCGCGTTGTGCGGAGGGCAAAACTGCATTTTTCAAGCTTTCATCGATGTCGAATTGGACGCCGATCTGCCCGTTGGTTATCGAATACTCTTCACCGAGGCAGGTGAGAACCAGTTTTTCTTTCTTATATCGTTCCGTCGATGCGAGTAAGGCATGCTGCGCTTCGGTCCAGTTCATTCCACCAACATCGACGTTACCGATGGTGGTATTCCACAGAAAACGATCCGCCAGATAGATGGAATTCACGGAAACCAAAATGACAAATAGGCCTGTGAGGAAGGCGAAGACGGCGATGAAAAGGCGTAGGTAAATTGTACTAGATAGCTCTACCGCCTTGATTTTACTGGCTTCGCGGGCGATTGAAAAAGTGTGGATCATCATCGTTCTCGTTTTCATGTTGCCCAAATAAATACACTTTTCATGCCAATAGATCGTAATCACGTGCGAATTGTAAATTATTGCCTTAGCGGGGAAAGGTTTTTTTTGCGGACAAGAGGAGTAGGGAAAATCCGATTGGATGACAGAATAAATACGATTGCGAAAGCTCAGTCGGGGACCTGATCTCCGAGTGCTTCAAAATATCTGCGGATTAGTTCTTCATAATCCTTGGAATATCCCTGCTGCAGTTCGTTGAGCAGGTCTTGGCGAAGCTTGTTTTTTCTTTCGGTCAGATCCTTCGGCAATTCGCGGGGGCTTTTTGACTCATATTCTTTGCCCGTTTCGCCTCTTCGTTTTTCGCTGTAGTCTTTTTCCCGGGCTGACCTGGATGCATCGAGCAAACGCTGGAGGATTCGCTGTTGCCTTTCGATGGTTTGTCGATCGACCTTTTGCTGCTGCATATCCCGGATCACGTCTTCCATTTCTTTTGCGATATTACCGATCTTGCCTTGCAGGTCTTTGTGGTCCTCGGCGGCCTCTTGGGCGTTCTCCATGGATTGTTTCAGCGCTTGCTGCTCAGCCATCAAACGTCCGAGCGCCGCCTGCTGTTCGGGCGTCATGGAGCCGGGGTTTTGTCCAAACGGAATGGTCTTGTCGTTGATGCCGCCCTGCTGTCCGGCCATTTTCTGAAGTTCTTCCATCAGTTGTTGCAGGCCGCTTCCGCTTTGGCCCTCATTCATGCGATCGACACTCTGCAT
This sequence comes from Bacteroidota bacterium, assembly GCA_020438245.1. Classification (GTDB taxonomy): domain Bacteria; phylum CLD3; class CLD3; order SB21; family SB21; genus JAGQUY01. The sequence goes on along the minus strand of JAGQUY010000031.1, from coordinate 5,137 downwards.
AAGCATTTTGACGGCATCGTTGACGGCGGTCATTGCCGATTGCTGTTTTTGTGAGGCCAAAAAGGCGTTACGTTGCTCCAGGTCACGCACGGCATCGTCCATGGAATTGAGCGCTCCGGCCACGGTTTTCCCGAGCGCACTGGTTACGAAAAACGTCTTATTCGATAAATCCACGAGATTTTCTGTAACTCGGCTCATGCCGGACAATACGTCTGCCTGTGCCTGTGCATTGAGGTAGAACCGCTGGTTATATGCAACGCTTGGTGCGGACATACCCATTACCTCTTCCTGGTCTTTGGAAATTTGCACCAGGTCAAAAATGATCTTACGCATGGCGTTCATGACTTTTTGATCGCTCTGCTGTCTGAACTCGTCTCTCGCATCCTGCATCTGGCGCTGAAGGGAATCGAGTTGGCGTTCCAATTGCTCCTGATTTTTCTTGCTCTGGTCGGATGACTCAGAGCCCTCCTGCAGCGACTGTCGGTTCTTGTTCATTTGGTTCTGCAGGCTGCCCTTGTTCATCGATTGGCGTGCTTTGTCCAGGGCGTCCGTGCGCATACCCTTATCGATCTGCTTCAAAAGACCGGCCACGTCTTCACCCCGCTTCTGCATTTGTTCAAGGCTTTTACGGAGTTCGTCCTGCTCTTTGGTGAGGGCTTGACGTTCATTGTCGTTCTTGATCTGATGAGAAAGGGTGTCTAGCATCTGTTGGCGCTCGGCAAGGTCAGCTGACTGACGTACGAGTTGATCAAGCAGTTGCTCTGCTTTGATGCGTTTCATCAGTTCAAGGGTCCGCTCGATATTTTTCTTAAACGTGTCCTGATCAAACTTCAGATCTTTGAGCGCCTCTTTCATTTGTTGGGGGTCGAAGTTATTCTGTATGGCCTGCTGGAGCTTTCTCATGGCTTCCTGCATTTCGGGGCTGTTTATTTCGGACAGCAGTTTTTGGAGCTCCTGGTATTTTTCCATGGTTTCCGGGGAGAGCAGCTGATTATCCTGCATTTTTCGGACAGCGTCTTCCAGGGACTTCTTCATTTCATCAACCTGCCGCTGCAAGGCTTCCTGTTTTTCTGCCAGCTGTTTGATCTTTTCCTGATCCTTCCATTCCAGTTTCTTGTCCTTCAGCATATCCCGGTGAATATCTTCCAGTTCCTTCTTCAGGTTCTCGCTTTCCTTGGCTACATCCTCTGCCTTGGCGAGCGTTTCATCCTGCTTTTCGTTCACCTCTTTGAGAATTTCTTCGAGGGATGGGAAGCGCAACAGCAGACGTTGACTCAGACTGCTTTTTGGGCCGCTGATCGGATCGTTGTCGAATAGTTCAAACTGATAGCTGACTACATCCTGAGGTTGCAGACGCAGTGATTGATAGGCCCACGTGTAGGTCAGCAGTTGGGACAGATTTTTTGGATCAAGGAGGAAAGAAACGTCGAGGGTCCCGGTGGAGTCAGCAGTAAGTATCAGACTATTGGTCTTTTCGCGTCGGTAGTGCAGGAGTAACCTGGAGAGACCATAGTCGTCCTGTGCCTCAAGAGACATGGGCAGAATCATCTGTTCATTCACATCGACGTTGTCTTTTGGCGATGTAATCTTGATGAGAGGATACTCGTCCGGAACGGCTGCCAACCGGTATTCGACGGGCTGGAGATTGGCGGCCATTTGACGGTCCACCAAGCTTATATGATAGGAACCATCCTTCATCAGAACAAAATCTTGCTCCGCACGCAGCGCGTTGAACGGACTGATCGTCATTGGTTTGCGGGTGCTGTCAGAAAATACGATTACAGCCGACTGCAAAGGCTTGGTGGCCTGCAGGTTGAGATGAATTCGGGAACCTTTACTGGCACTGATATCGCCGATATTTTCTTCCAGCAATCGGGAAGGGGAACGGGTGTAGGCCGGAGGGAACACTTCTATGACGAATGATTGGACGGCCGGCCGCTTGGTTACCGTGATTTCGTATTCGGGGGATTGAACCCGTGTTTGCCTTGGACCGTCGCTTGCGGGTGCTTCTGCATAGTAGATAATATCCTGGCGGACATTTGGCATTGGGTGTGTAAATTTTCCTGCTGTGTCCGGGCGTAAGATTTCTTCCTTGAATGTTTCCACTCCGGCCGGCTTCCAGTGGAGACTGATTTGCCTCGGAGTAAAAGCCAGTCCATGCTGGAACATTTTGATCTGAATATCCAAATGCTCACCCTGAAGAATTTCCCCGTTTCCGGGTTCAATGTTCCAGGTGATTTCGGCAAATCGGAGAGAATTGGATGGATCCACCAACCGTGCAAAAGCCTTTGACACGGGATCGCGCCACACCAGGACGACTAATGCAAAAATTGCCGCCAACGACATCGAACGCTTGGTCCAGGTGATGAATTCCGTCCGATCTGCGGCCAAGGTGAAATCCAGTGATGCACACGCTTCGCCTACTTTTTCCAGTGCTCGTTCGGTGAGTATCTGGGAATACGGGTTCTCCCGAGCGGATTCAGAAAGTTGAAGAGCGTTGGCAAGTCGATCTTTAATGGCAGGGTATCGCATTCCCACGCGGATGGCCAATTGATAGGTTGAAGCGGAGGCGAGGATACCGAGCCTGCGCAGCAGTGGTATTCCAACGAAAAATCCGGCCGCTGCAAGTACAACCGCCACAGAAAAGCCCAGCAATATCCACCGGTGCAGGATGCTGGTTGCAAGCGTCATTTCGAGGAGGAGTGCCGCGGCCATGGTAATCATGGTTGCGGTGATCATTCTCATGAATCCGCTGGATAGCGCGAGCGTATCCAACCGGCGCCGAAGGGCCGCGATCTGGCTGGTCAGTCTCTGGTACGTTTCGTTCATGTTGTGGTCTTTGATACGGGGTAATGTAGGTATTGTTATGTGAAAAGTAAACAGGCGGCGTTTCCCGGTGCTTCGTGCAAACGAAACAACCGTTTACAGAACGACGTAGTAGGTGGACACATGCCAGACTTATCGAATACTGCTATCGCAGTTCAACAACTTCACTATGCCTATATTCCGGGTCTTCAGATTCTCAGAGGATTGACTCTGACCGTGCCGTCCGGGGCTATTTATGGCTTTCTTGGTGAGAACGGTGCAGGAAAAAGCACGACCATCCGATCGGTAATGGGGCTGCTGCGCCCAGGCAAGGGTGGCGTGAGAATTTTTGGACAGAATCCGGTTACAAGCAAGAGGTCGGCCATGAAGAACGTCGGAGCTTTGATCGAATCGCCTGCCCTCTATGATCATCTCACAGGTTACGAAAATCTGCACATCGCAGTCACCTATCGACGACTTCCGAAAGTAAGAATTGGGGAAGTGGTTGAACTGGTCGGCCTGGAGAAGCACATCAGAAAGCGTGTGAGTGCCTATTCAACCGGCATGAAGCAACGTCTCGGTTTGGCATTGGCCCTGCTGTCCGATCCTCCGCTTCTTATTTTGGACGAGCCAACCAACGGTCTCGATCCATCGGGCATTATTGAGGTTCGGAATTGTCTGAGACGATTGAACGAACAAGGCAAGACTATATTCTTGTCGAGCCATCTGTTGTCGGAGATCGAGCGTATTGCGACCATGGTGGGGATCATTCACGAGGGGCGTACGATGTTTGAAGGTTCCATCGCGGAATTGCAGCGTCTGAAAGACAGGGAATCCGGCGTGGAGGTGGTTGTTGATCAGCCGACGGTTGTTGCGGCACTATTATCCGGGCGAAGAACCGTGGTTGATGAGGGCGGACGATTGTTCGTGAAGATCGCACACGAGGAGACGCCCGCGTTGATTGAGGAGCTAATCCAGCGGGGAATCAAAGTATACGAAGTGCGTCATCGAAAATCGGACTTGGAGCAATTGTTCCTGCATTTGACAGGATCTGGCCAGGAGATGCCATGATAAGAACGTGGGTGGACAGTTACTGCGCGGAATGGATGAAATTACGACGAATGCCGGTGGCGTGGATATCCGGACTTTCTGGAGTGTTGATTGCGGGATTCCTATTCTTTGTTTTTGCATTCAAAGGCGACATGGGTTCGAACGTCCCGTCAAACCCATGGGACGGCTTCTTTGCCCTGAGCATCACCGTATTCGGCATGTTGATCGGGCCGTTTATCATATTGGTAACACATGGGGTTGTACATCTAGAACATCAGACTTCCTCCTGGAAATCTCTTTATACCCTCCCTTTTGACCGAGCGGCCATTTTCTTTCCCAAGTCAGCCGTTATTCTCACCCTTGTCTTGAGTATTTATGTGGTGTTTGGTTTGTCCATTTTGCTGTCCGGGCTTCTGCTTGGAATCGTGGTTCCATCGTTTGGTTTCTTGAAATATGTGCCCGAGTTCAGTTTCTTGTTTAATCGATTGGCGCACCTCTTCTTCGCCGGTGTCGGGATGATAGGTCTCCAATATTGGATCAGCTTTCGCTGGGACAACTACCTTGTACCTATTTCCATTGGGTTCATCGGATATCTCGCATCGATGTTCACGGTCGGGAAGTCTGATTTTGCCTTCATAATCCCCTACTGTTATCCGGTTTTCATCAGCTTGGGACTGGGAAGCGGAGATATCGGAAGGATCGGTCTGGAGTGGTGGGGCGCGCTGACGAATATTGAGGGGTACAGTTTTCTGGCTTTTCTTCTCTTCCTTGCAACCGGGTATCATCAAGAATCACGAAAAGAAATTCGTTAAACGGCTTCATAGTCCGACCCTTGCTCGGGTAATTCCTACTGAAAAGCAAAGGTCTTTGAACTTGACATTAATATATACTATTAATATATTAGTAGCATATAGATTGGAGATAAACTATGAAACCATGGACTGGTGTTTTTCCTGCCCTGACGACTAAATTCAAACCGGATTTCAGCCTAGATCCGGACGCGATAGCCAACCACATCGAGTTTCAGCTATCAGCCGGCGTTAACGGCCTGGTCATGTTGGGCTCTCTGGGTGAGAACGGGACACTGCGTTTTGACGAAAAGCTTTCCATACTGAAAACGACCATTAGTGTCGTAAGAAACCGTGTACCGGTCCTTGCTTGTATTGCGGAGTGCACTACCTTGGATGCATGCCGATTGGCGGAAGAATCGGCCAACCTTGGAATAGACGGTTTCATGTTGTTGCCACCCATGCGTTACATCTCCGACCGCCGTGAAACGATG
>JAGQUY010000030.1 GCA_020438245.1 Bacteroidota bacterium | reverse complement strand
CCTTGCCGAGAAGAATCCAGACTGGGCAAGTTCGGCGTTGATTTTTTACGTCGTCGTCTACGCATTGACAAACGTAATTGCCTTTAGCGTCATCTATATTTTTGAAAACCGCGAGGGTCGAAACCTGAAAGTTGAACACTTCGCCGGCTTTGGCTTCAGATACCCCATGCTGAGTATCGCCATGTCCGTTGCGATGTTGTCCATGGCAGGATTTCCGCTGACCGGTGGCTTTATCGGAAAACTTCAGGTCTTTTCAGCTGCCGTCGACGCAGGATATGTCGGGCTGACCGTCATTGCGGTTATGATGTCGGTGGTTTCCGTATATTACTATCTTGGCGTGATCGTTAAGATGTTCTTCACGGAGGCGGAAGAAACGTTGGAGGATGTAGCAGTACCGAGGGCTACCTGGTTTACCATCCTGGCTTCAACGCTGGTTGTAGTCTTGTTGGGTATCATGCCGGCGACAATGACGGAACTGTTCAAGAGTTTGGTATAATTTTCATGCACGTAGCTGTCCTTTATGGGGGAACATCAAGCGAGCGGAATGTGTCACTGGCCTCAGGGACCGCTATCGGTCAAGCGCTTCAAAAACTGGGGCACCAGGTTACGTTTGTTGATGCGGCAGACGGGAAAGACTCAAGAGTCTCCTTTTCCGGCGTTGGAGAAACTCCTCCCGGTCCTGATGAACTGCAGAAACCGCCTGCTGATTCGCAACCTATTTCCGACTTGATCTCCACGTTGACCTCCAGGCATGTTCAAATTGTATTCAATGCGTTGCACGGCGGAGCCGGTGAAGACGGTCGCCTTCAAGCGGTACTGGACCTGGCCGGACTAAAATATACCGGGTCGGGCGTGCTGGCAAGTTCGGTGGCCATGAACAAGGTAGCCGCCAAGCGTATTTTTTTGAGCGTCGGAGTTCCGACAGCCGAGTATTTGTTTTTCAAAAGCGGAGTGGATGTCAACTCGGTTCGCAATCAAGTCAAGGAATTCGGGATACCTTTCGTCGTAAAGCCCAACGAAGAAGGATCCACTGTCGGATTGAGTATCGTTCATGATATGAAGGATTTTGATTCCGCCTGGTCCACTGCCGTCAAGTATGGCGATCTGTTGATTGAACGGTACATCGACGGGCGAGAGTTGACCGTGGCCATTCTGGGAGAAGAAGCTCTCCCCGTGATAGAAATCATTCCTGAAGGCGGATTCTACGATTATCACCACAAGTACACCAAGGGCATGACGCAATATGTTTGTCCAGCGGAACTGGATAGTGATGTAGCTCAGGAAGCACAGACGCATGCTCTGAGAGCTTTTCATGCACTTGCTTGCAAAGGGTATGCAAGGGTTGATTTCCGCCTTAGCCCTCACGGAAACCTGTACTGTTTGGAGGTGAACACGCTACCCGGAATGACGGAAACGAGCCTTGTTCCCAAAGCGGCAAAAGCCGCAGGCATGGAATTTGAACAACTTGTTGATCGAATAATTGAATTATCGTTAGCGAATAATCGGTGATGTACTCATCAAATGGAGAGACTACCATGTCATTCAAAAACATCCTTTACGAAGTAAAAAATAGAATAGCCTATCTCACGATAAACCGCCCGAACGTGCTGAATGCGCTCAATTCGGAGACCTTCATGGAAATCAAAGAAGCCATGAAGACCGCCAACGAGGATGCCGGGGTGGTTGGCGTCATTGTGACCGGTGCCGGAGAAAAATCCTTTGTCGCCGGCGCCGATATCGGCGAACTTTCGGTACAAACGCCGGTAACGGCAAAAGAGTTTGCTTTACGCAGCGAAGACGTTTTATGTTATATCGAACGGATGCACAAACCGGTGATTGCGGCAGTCAATGGCTTCGCGCTCGGAGGCGGGTGCGAGTTTTCCATGGCTTGCCATATGCGTGTAGCATCAGAGAACGCAAAGTTCGGTCAACCGGAAGTTAATCTCGGACTCATTGCGGGTAATGGCGGTACCCAGCGGTTGCCGCGTCTTGTCGGAAAAGGTCGTGCTATCGAGATGCTTTGTACGGGCGATATGATTTCGGCAGAAGAGGCGTATCGGATAGGGCTGGCCAATCGTGTTGTTAAAAAAGAGGATCTGCTATCCACGTGCGAAAAAATATTAACCACGGTCGGTTCGAAGGCACCGGTAGCGGTCAAACTGACCCTTGAGGCTGTGCATGACGGAATGGAAATGACCCTGGCTGAAGGCCTGAACTTCGAAGCCAACCTCTTCGGGCTTGTGTTTTCAACCGAGGATATGAAAGAAGGAACCAAGGCATTTCTTGAAAAGAGGAAGGCGAATTTTCAGGGCAAATAGCGCCTCATGAATCCGGTGATACTGCTTCTCACCGCTGCTATTGCCGCCGGGCTGGTGGTAATCCGCAGAGGTGTTCTACAGCCATTTTCCAACCGCCTGATTTGGGGCTTTATTTTCATTACGGTGATTGCTCTCGGCGGGTTAGCCACCTGGAAGGAGAGCCGGAGTCTGGATCAATTCTGGAGGATTCAATCGTGGCCCAAAGTGCAGGCCAACATACTCTCCGCACGCGTGGCCGGTAAAAGAGCCTTTCATCCGGAGATTGTTTATGAGTATGAAGTGGCAGGGCGAGCCTTTCGAGATACGACGGACATGGATGTTCCCGGCTTCGGAACAAAAGCAAACCGGCTCAACGTAGCTGAGCAGACAATCGCTGCAAATAGCGTGGGTTCAAAGCTGACGGTAGCTTATAATCCAAATCGCCCTGAACAGTCTGCAGTGCATCGTTGGCCGCGGTTCAATGTGTTTATCCTGTACACGATTGGCATCCTTCTTGTGGGGACAGGCGTGTTCGGATTCATACACACGGTGTTCATTGGTTCGTCAAAGGCGAAATGATGAGAAAGGAAGAACGGGCTATCAATGTACGAAGAGGGTTTCACCTTGTCAACATGACTTCACAAGATTATCATACGCACGGTCTGACTGTTGCTTTTATGTCGACCCTTGCATAAATTTTTCAACAATTGCTGCTTTTTGGACGAAAGCCGACCTACCCAGCAAAGCTGCCTGTAATTCTTTAGGAGACGGAAGATGAAAACCTATACGCCCGACAAAATCCGGAACATTTGCCTTGCCTCGCACGGGGGAACGGGTAAGACCACGCTCGCCGAAGCCATGTTGTTCGTATCCGGTGAACGAAAACGTTTCGGTTCAGTTGACGAAGGGTCAACGGCCAGTGACTACAATCCCGATGAAATTGAAAGAAAGTTTTCCATCACAACTTCTCTGCTGCATTGTGAATGGAACGGCCACAAAATCAATATACTTGACACCCCCGGGTACGCCGACTTCCGCGGTGAAGTTAAGGCCGCCATGCGGGTTTCCAATTTGGTGATCATTCCGATTCGAGCCACGGCCTTGATGGATGTGGGCACCGAAGTTGCCTGGGATTACGCAGCGGAATTCAATATTCCGGTGATTTTCGTGGTCAATGAACTGGACAAGGACAATTCTGATTTCGACAAAACGTATGACGCGCTTGTAGAACGGTTTGGAGAAAACAAACACCTGGTGGAGATACATTATCCGATCGGTGAAGGTCGTTCCGATTTCAATCAAATTTTTGATATCATCAAGATGCAGCAATTGAAGTTTCATACCGATAAATCGGGAAATTACGATGAACTTGATGTGCCCGACGAATTCAAGGAACGCTTGAACAAACTGCATGAAATCCTGATAGAAGATGCCGCTGAAAGTGAAGAGGAATTCATGGAAGACTATTTCGAAACGGGAACATTGACGGACGAGGAGTTCAAGACGGGACTCCGGGAAGGAATTCTGGATCGGAAAATCATACCGATTTTGTGTGCCGAGAGCCTCAACGCCATCGGCGTAAAAACCATGCTGGATTTTATTGTGGATTACTGTCCTTCTCCTGCAGATATGCCTCCGGCCAAGGGGATGAACCCCGGCGGCGGAAGCGATATGAGGCCCTGCAAGGAAGATGGCCCGTTTTCCGCATTCGTGTTCAAGACGATCAGTGAAGCCCATGTGGGTGATTTATCGTTATTTCGTGTATACTCCGGTACTGTGAAAGCCGGTACGGATGTTTATAACAGCTCGCGCAGTGTTCCGGAACGGATCGGTCAGATCTTTTTCCTGAACGGCAAAGACCGGATTGATGCGGGTCAGATTTCAGCCGGCGACATCGGCGCCCTGGTCAAGCTGAAGGACACCCATACCAATAATACGCTGTGCGACAAGGCCAAACCCATCCGCTTCCCCGAAATCGTCTTTCCGGATCCGATTATCAAATTCGGCATTCAACCAAAAGGCAAGATCGACGAAACAAAAATGTCGAATGGCCTGCATACACTGCATGAAGAAGACCCGGCTTTCGTCTTTACGTACGATCCGGAAACCATGCAGAGCATTGTGGCCGGGCAGGGCGAAATGCATCTGAATATCATTACCAAACGCCTCAAGGATCGTTTTGGTGTTGAGATAGAATTGGTGGACGCCAAAATTCCGTTCAAGGAGACCATCAAAGGCACTGCCGCCGATTCTGAGTACAAGCATAAAAAACAAACCGGAGGCAGGGGGCAATACGGGCATGTTCATTTAAAGATAGAACCCCAAAGCAGAGGCACCGGATTCGAATTTGTAAATAAGATCGTCGGCGGAGTGGTACCGGGCAGATTTGTCCCGGCCGTAGAAAAGGGACTTCAAGAGGCGGTGGCGACGGGAGTCATTGCCGGATATCCGGTGATTGACGTGAAAGTGACTCTATTTGACGGTTCGTATCATGATGTGGATTCCGACGAATTATCCTTCAAAATAGCCGCGCTAATGGCTTTCAAGAAAGGGTTCAAAGAAGCGCATCCGATCATGTTGGAGCCGATTTATGAGGTTGAGGTAAGGGTTCCCGAAGAGTATATGGGATCAATTATGGGTGATATTTCCGGCCGGCGTGGTCAAATTCTGGGAATGGAAGCAGACGGACACTTTCAAAAAGTGAAGGCCCTTGTACCTCTTTCTGAGGTTCAAAAATATGCAACAATTTTACGGTCGATGACCAGTGGACGAGGGTCGTTCAGGAAAAAATTTTCTCACTATGCGGAACTACCGCCGGACCTTTCGCATAAGATAACCGCTGAATACGAAGCACGAAAAGCAGCCGGTGAGAAATAGAGTATCTTCAACCTTTGACGGGAGATAACCATGAGGCAACCACTGCCCCAGCTCAAGATCCCCATCATTCGGTACTATTTTCTGCACTTCAGTTCGGATGCCCCGATGGCGCATCAACCCATTCGGCATATCTTCGCCGGGTTTGCTCAAACAGAGTATTCGCAACTGATACTCACCGAACTTTCTTTTTCCAAGGATGCTCCTAAGACAAACATCCAGAAGATCGGCCGATCCGGCATTTCCCTGGATCAATTCGAAACGGTTGCCAACTTTACGGTAAAACTCGATGGTCATTGTCATTTGGAAATGTCGATCCTAGAATTCCACGCGCTACCTCCCAACATGTTTGTCGCGGATCTTTCCGAAGACCTGATTGAAGCGTTTGAGATCATTTATTTGTTCTACAAAGGCGCGATTTATCCCGGCATTCACCGGCTCGATATGATGATCGATGCCGGCGTCATTGCCATGATTCCGTTGCGGGAAGTACTTTCAAGAGCTGTGCCCGATAAACTCAAGATCAATATTCTGGCTGAGTACCAATTGATGAACTTTGAAAAAGATAATTCTCAGCCGATTGATTTTAATCTTATTTGGTTCCTGGGCAAAATGGATCTGCCAAGCATTGATAAGTTTATTCAGGATGAGGAACTTCGAATTCGTGACTATATGGACGAATCGGAGGAACCTGAATCGCAGGAACTTGATGAACAGGATCCCTTTCTATCCGCGGAAGCGGATCAGGAACAGGAAGCCCCCGAAGAAATTTCAGAGCACGACCAGACTATCAAAATCGAACTGGAGAATGATCTAAGACGCTTTTATCTGACCGAGGATCTATTTTTTACCAGAGTTGTCGGTGTGCGGCACTACGATATCAATCTCTATGACCTCAATGAAGGAAACAGGGTTCTACTCATTCCGGAACCGGATAATCCGTACGACATCTACGCCGTTTCCGTCCACACGAACGACGGCCGTATGATGGGCTACCTGAAGCGTGAACTCTCGGAACTGATGTATTCGGAGATTCAACGGGGGGTTCTGTATCGTGCCACGGTGGCAAAAGTTCTTCCGGAAGCCGTGGACAGCAACAGCCGGATTCATCTGTTGATAGAAAAAGTGATGTATCACTTCAATTAGGTCTTAATGCATTCCATCCTCGACGCAGCTTTGCAGTCTGCGCGACCTTTCCTTTCCAAAGGTAAAGTTGCCGCCTACATTCCGGCTTTGAATCGTGCAAATCCGGATCAGTTGGGAGTTGCAGTGTGTTTGCCCGACGGATCGTCCTTTTCAGCCGGCGATGCGGGCGTAGGCTTTACCATCCAAAGCATCTCCAAGGTTTTTACGCTCGTAACGGCAATACGTTCATTGGGCCGCGACAGAGTATTTGAGAGGGTCGGCTTGGAGCCAAGCGGAAATCCTTTTTATTCATTGGTGCAGTTGGAGTATGAAGCCGGCCGGCCAAGGAATCCTTTCATAAACGCAGGTGCCATGGCCATATCCAGTCTGCTTCCGGGAGAGACTTCGTCGATCAGATTGGATGTCGTTGCAGGTGGGATGTCGGAGCTGTGTGGCAGAGAGCTTTCTATAAATGTCGATGTCTATTCTTCCGAAAGAGATACCGGAAACCGCAACAAGGCAGTCGGATTTTTTATGAAACACTTTGATATCATTGAAGGTGACGTTACGGTTGCGGTTGATACGTATTTTAGATCCTGTTCTATTGAAATGACCTGTCTGGAATTGGCTCGTGCCGGACTGTTTCTTTCAAATCATGGCGTAGATCCGACGTCCAAGCAACGGATACTCGAACAGCATGATGTACAATGGATCAACTCGCTGATGACGACGTGCGGATTATATGACGCAAGCGGGGAATTCGCCTGCCGCGTAGGCGTACCGGGCAAAAGCGGCGTGGGTGGAGGGATCCTCGCCATAGTTCCCGGCAAAATGTCCATCGCAGCCTTTGGGCCGGCGTTGGATGAAAAAGGAAACAGCATCGGCGCCTGGAAGGTTCTGGAGTTCCTTTCGGCTGAAATGGGGCTATCGTTGTATGCCTGACAGGTATCCTGATTATCTATTCAAGAAAGAGAAGAGTCACAGTCATGGTTGGTTTATCCGGGCGTGATGATGAACTCCTGAGGTGGTTGGTCGAAGCTACGGCCGGCGTTACAGGAGAAGAGTTCTTCAAGAATCTTACCAGATACCTGGCACGTGCATTGGGGGTCCAATATGC
>JAGQUY010000029.1 GCA_020438245.1 Bacteroidota bacterium | reverse complement strand
TTCGGTAGAAACGAACAGGACTAGAATAATTCGGACAGTCAATGCGATCAGAAAAATGGCCAAAGTCGCATGCTTTTGATTCTTAGATATAATCATACGGTTTTGCCGAATTCAGCCTTGTAGTTACTAGCCAGAAATGGGGGGTTCAGAATGGTGTTCTTATTGTACATCAAAGGGCTGGATATCCCGATCAGAAACCCACCCGCTTGTTCCAGAACACAGTGCCCCGCAGCAGTATCCCATTCGCTCGTCGGGCCGTTTCGATAATACAAGTCAGCGCTTCCATCCGCAACAAGGCAGAATTTCAAAGAACTGCCGCTTGGAATCGTTTCAATGACCCCCATGCGCTCAAGGAGCGCTTGTTCCTGCGGTGAAGAGTGCGATCGACTGACGACAGCTGTCAAACGATCTGGCGTTGGCTTGCGAACATGGATTTTCTCCGGGCGTGCAATATTTTCTCTCTTCCATGCCCCTTCTTTTGTAGATGCAAAATAGAGAAGATTCATGGCAGGAGCCAAGACAACTCCCATCACAGGACGCCGGTTTTCGATCAAGGCAATATTAACGGTAAATTCGCCATTGCGATTGAGAAACTCTTTGGTACCATCTAACGGATCAACCAGCCAGAATCTGCTCCATGTTGATCTCTCGGTAAATGGAACGGAACTGTTTTCTTCGGACAGGATAGGTATGGATGGATCTAAGTCCACCAATGCTTGACAAATCAAGACGTTGGCAATGCGATCGGCTTCAGTCAACGGTGATTTATCGGCTTTGAGATCTACTTTAAGATCGGCTTTTTCATAAATTTCCATAATCGCCTGGCCGGCGGATTCGGCAATTTGAATAATTTTGGCAAGTGTTTCGTCCAACCTGTTCCCCCTCAAAAATAAATAACGTAGATCATTGAGATAAGGACTGTGCCCACAATCGCTTGCAGGGGAATTCCTACCCGAAGATAGTCAGTGAAGCGATATCCTCCGGGCCCATATACCATGAGGTTTGTCTGATAGCTCATTGGTGTTGAAAAACTGCTGTTTGCCCCCATAACCGTGACAATAGCAAAGGCATGAACGTCCAGGCCAGATTTAGCTGCAATACTGATTGCAAGAGGGATCATCAGGATAGCCGCTGCATTGTTGGTGATAAAGTTTGTATATGTCGCAGTTATCAAGTATAAGGCGATGATCATTCCAAAAGGACCAAAAGCAGAAAAATGTCCCATAATCCAGTCGGCAAAATATTCACATACACCTGAGTTTTCCAACGCTTTAGCGATCCCGAAACTGCAAATAATCATCAATAAGGTCTTGTAATCAATTGCTTGAATTGCGTCTGTGCTCGTAATGGAGCGTCCGAGTACAAGTACAACCGCAGCGACGCCCATGGCTACAATTAACGGGAGCCATCCCAAAGCTGCCATTCCTGCCATAATTAGAAAAGTTGCCACGCTCAAAATGGCCTGCTTACGGGATTTCGAGGGGATTTCCTCCGTATTTGAAATCAGGCAGAACTCTGTAGAATGATACCAATGGAGTCGAAAATCACGGTCTCCCAAGAGAAGCAGCGTGTCGCCGGCTTTAAGCTCGATGTCTCCAATCTTCTTTTCGACACGTTCTCCATTCCGATGTATGGCGACTATAACGGCCCCGTACTTCTTTCGAAAGTTGGACTCCCTCACGTTTTTACCTGCCAGCGAGGAGGACGCTGAAATTACCGCTTCAAAGGTTTTGATCACATCAGAATCGTAGTGCTTGAGATCAAAGTGCGAGTCCGGCGTGAGTTCAAGTCCGGGTGTTTTCTGTAGTTCCAAGATTGTTTTTGGTAATCCAGTAAAAAACAAACGGTCGTTTAGTCTCAGCTTTTCAGAACTTGCAGCTGGCGCAATAGCTTCACCTTCTCTTTCGATTTGGAAAAGATATAGACCCCTTAGATGCCTCAGCCCTGCTTCTTCGATCGTCTTCCCAAGAAATGGGTAGTCTTGGGAAAGCTTGAATTCTACGACGAATTCTCTGGTGTGTTCGCCTAAGGTTACCGTGGGCGGAGTTCTCTTGGGAAGCAGCTTAACACCAACTAGCACGATAAAGAGTAGCCCGGTAACTGCAGCTGGAAGGGCAACCGGTACAAATTCAAAAAAAGTAAATCCCGGCAATCCATGCGCTACCAAGAGGCCATGAGACACAAGATTTGTACTTGTGCCTATCAGAGTACACATTCCGCCGAGAATGGTAGCATACGAAAGTGGCAATAGAAACCGGGAGGCCGAAAAGTTGTTTTTTTCCGCCCAATTCTTAACACTGGGAAGAAGCATTGAAACAATGGGTGTATTATTAAGAAATCCAGATATGATAGAAGTGGGAAATAATAATCTAGAGAGTTTAACGCGCTCGGTTGATGGACGGGCACCCAGCATGACTGAGTTCAGTAAATCAAGAATGCCCGTGTTTTGCAGGGCTGCAGCAATAACGTAAAGTATGGCGACGGTCAACATCCCTTCGTTCGAAAATCCAGCGAGTGCCTCCGGCAAAGAAATAATGCCGGCAGAAACCAACGCAAGCCATGCGCAAAACATGGTTATTTCCGGACTGAACGTTTCCCGAACAAGTAAAAAGGATAGAAGAAACAGGATCCCGAGTGTGAAGAAAAAGTCAAATCCCAAGAAAACTCCTAGTGAATCATACCGACACCGACGGTGCTGTTTGTCGATTCATCAATCAAAATCAAGCTTCCAGTCAGTCGATTCTGTTTATAGGAATCGAAAAATACAGGGGATTGGGTGCGGAGCTTTATTCGGGCGATGTCGTTCATCCCGATCCGTTGCACATTTTCAATCCGTTGTAACTTGTGGATATCCATTTTGTAGACAATCTCTTTCAGGATACAACGAACATCGCGAGTAGTGTGCTTAAGAACATACCTCTTGTTCAATTCCATCGGTTCTTGAGCAAACCAGCAGACCATGATATCGAGCTCTTGGGTAGAATTTGGTTGATTATTTATTTTAACGATCATGTCACCACGACTTATGTCCAGGTTATCTGCAATCGTCATGGAAATGGCCATGTTTGGATGAGCTTCCTCGATTGATTTTTCGGCAGAGTACAGTGCGGTAATTTTGCTTGAAAATCCGCTTGGCAAGACGGTAATCTCATCGTCCTTTCTGAAAATACCGCTCGCCACACGACCCGCGTAGCCCCGAAAATCCTCAAAGCCTTTTTTCTGAGGCCTGAGCACGTACTGAACCGGAAATCTTGCGTCGAGATGGTTATAGTCACTTCCAATATGCAAGTGCTCCAATAAGTACATCAGGGTCGGACCTTGATACCAAGGCATGTCGTTGGATTTGTTGACGATGTTGTCGCCATTGAGGGCACTGATCGGAACAAAGTGGATATCTTTAATCTCCAACTTGCTTGCAAAACCATCAAAGTCCTTGACAATTTGTTGAAAGACTGACTCTTGGTGATCGACTAGGTCCATTTTATTGACACACAGGACCATGTGAGGGATCATTAAGAGGGAGGCGATATACGCATGCCTGCAGGTTTGTTCAACGATACCATGGCGGGCATCTGCAAGGATAATGGCGAGGTTTGCCGTCGAGGCACCGGTGACCATGTTCCGAGTGTATTGGACATGACCGGGAGTGTCAGCAATGATGAACTTTCGTTTTGGCGTCGCGAAATATCGGTACGCTACGTCAATCGTGATGCCTTGTTCACGTTCGGCTTTGAGGCCATCGGTTAGGAGCGACAAATCGACTTCTGCATGGCCCTTACGTTGGCTGGTTAACCTGACGGCTTCAAGCTGGTCTTCGAAAATTGACTTGCTGTCGTATAGGAGTCTGCCAATCAAAGTGCTTTTGCCGTCATCAACACTGCCGGCAGTCGTGAAGCGCAGTAGCTCCATATCAAGATAGGTATTCTTGGAGTCCATCAGAAATACCCTTCTTTCTTGCGGTCTTCCATCGAAGTTTCGGAGCGCTTGTCATCAGCTCGCCCGCCTCTTTCGGTTATTCTGGTAGCGGCTATTTCGGTGATGATATCCTCAACTGACGCTGCATCGGACTCGACAAGTCCGGTGCAGGTCATATCACCGACGGTGCGGCAGCGAATTTGCATCTCAACAATTTTTGTATCCGGAGGAATTCTAAAGAAGTCTGAGTGAGCGAGAATCATGCCATCATGCAAGATACACTTCCGGCGGTGCGTAAAGTAGATCGAAGGAAGGGGAATGTTCTCAGAAAGAATGTATTGCCAAACATCCATTTCGGTCCAATTGCTGAGCGGGAAAACGCGAAAATGTTCGCCCTTATGCTTCCGGCCATTGAAAAGATTCCAAAGTTCAGGGCGCTGATTCTTGGGGTCCCATTGTCCGAACTCATCTCGATGGCTGAAAAAACGCTCTTTCGCTCTTGCTTTTTCTTCGTCCCGCCGGGCTCCTCCAATAGCTGCGTCAAATTTGTGCTTATCTATAGCGTCCAGGAGTGTGACAGTCTGCAGCATATTGCGGCTTGCCCAGTAACCTGTTTCTTCTTTGATTTTGCCGGCATCAATGCTTTCCTGAACAAGTGCAACCAGTAATGTGGCGC
>JAGQUY010000028.1:14530-22560 GCA_020438245.1 Bacteroidota bacterium | reverse complement strand
ACATGACAACAAGAAATTTTTCCGTTTTCTAAGGGAATATCGAGATGCGATTGTAAAGAATCGCAACAGTTTTATGGATAAACTGGCCGGATTGGACCAACAGGCTGGCCCTGTTTGGCTTGGGTACCGTACAAGCTCCAGGTCAACTCGTGGAGACTACGACTTGGTCGTCTATCGCAAGGGCGCATGGGTGCTGCATATGCTCAGGAATTTGATGCTGGATCTCAATACCATGAATGACGAGCCATTTAAACGGATGATGCGTGATTTTTATCAGACCTATGCAGGAACATCCGTTGAGACCAAACAGTTTCAACAAGTGGTTGAAAAACATATGGGTGCGGATATGACGTGGTTCTTTGACCAGTGGGTCTATGGCGTGGATGTCCCGAAGTACACCGTCAGATATAAGGTGGACAATGTTCTCAAAGATAATGACGCATCACAGCCACGGTACAAGGTCACATATCGTATATCGCAAAAAAACGTGCCGCCTGCTTTTGAAATGTTCATTCCAATTTTAATCGATTTCGGCAACAATCAGATCGCGAGAATGCGAGTTCACGCCAAAGGTCCAGATACGGAAATTGTTCTGCCGCTTCTTCCCTTGAAACCAAAAAGCATTCAGTTCAATTATCTCGAGTCTGTGTTGTGCGAATATGAGGAAAAAGGGTGGTAATATGACAGCTGTCGAACTGAGTCCGGTCAAGCGACTGGTATCCAAGCGAGATATAGGCATTGAAGCATTCGAATTGGAAAACGGCAATGTAATGCTCGAAGCAACCTTTTTGGATCCGTATCATTTAATCCGCTTGAATATCCAGGTCGATCCGAGGACACGACTGATCGTTGCGGCCAAAAGCGAAATGGCAAATCATCCGCATTCCATTTGTCCGTCGGTAACTGAAAAGGCCCGGCTGCTCAAAGATCTCAAGATCGGAAGAGGCATAACAAAGGAAATTTCCCGGCGAATCGGAGGTTCCGACGGCTGCGTCCATCTTAGAGAACTGGCGCTGGAAACCGTCAATTTTGCGGCTACCGTCATGATGGGTTATGATGAAGGTTTCGGGCTGATGAGCCGCGAGTTCAATATTCTGGACGAAAATAAGAGATATGATCTTTCCAAACACATCCTGACCAACACGTGTCACGTCTATAAAGCACCATAGGAGGTTGGCCATGCGTATCGGACCGTATCAAATACATGCGATTGAAACAGGGCGGTTTGCGCTGGACGGTGGCGCCATGTTCGGAGTGGTTCCGAAAAATCTGTGGAACAAAACAAATCCCGCGGATGACGAAAACCGAATCACCCTGGCTGCACGATGCTTGTTATTGGTTCATGACAATGGCCGCAAAGTTCTTATCGACAATGGATTTGGTCACAAATTCAATGAAAAATTCTCCAAGATCTATCGCACTGATCATCAACATTCAAGTCTTGAGCGGTCATTGAAGGCTGTTGGGGTGAAGCCAAGTGACATTACCGATGCGATCCTGACGCATCTCCATTTTGACCATGCCGGCGGATCAACTTGCAAGGACGAAAACGGTAGTCTGTCACCTACGTTTGAAAAGGCGACTTACTATGTGCGAAAAGAACACTTGGAATACGCGCACGAAGCCACCGAAAAGGATCGGGCAAGTTTTCTTTCGGACGATTTCATGCCGCTGGTTGAGAGGGGCGTCTTGGAGGTTCTGGAAACAGAGGCATTCGGTTTGCCTGGCATTGAATTTTTCATAGCAAACGGTCATTCCCCGTATCAGCAGCTGCCGATCATATCAGACGGCAAGACGACCCTTTTCTTCTGCGGAGACCTGATTCCAACTACGACACACATCGGTATTCCGTATGTTATGGCGTATGACAACGAACCCCTCCGGACGATTCAGGAAAAGAAACGGTTGCTAACAACGGCTTTCGATGAGCAATGGATTCTTTTCTTTGAGCATGACCCCAACACCGCCGCGGCATATGTAAGACGTGACGAGAGAGGATTCAGACTGGGGGAAGCCGTGTCTTTATGATGAGGAAAAGGCGAACCAGTGTGATTATACCGGCGGCCGGCGAAGGGCGACGGTTTGGATCGACCGAAGACGGGCGCACAAAGCCCTTTGTGCTCCTTGGAGGGAGGCCTCTGGTGGTCAATACTCTTAGACCGTTCATGAACTCGTCCTTCATAGATGAAATCATCGTGCCGACAAAGAGTGAGCACGTCGGTTTTCTTGAGAGCGAGATCAAGGCTTCCTTTTCGGGTCAGCCGAGAGTGCGTGTAATCTCCGGGGGGCTTGAACGCCAAGACAGTGTTAAAGCGGCGCTCCAGATCATCGACCATGATGGGTTCGTCCTGGTTCACGATGGAGTTCGGCCGTTTATTACAGAAGAGCTCATCAGAAAAGTACTTGAAATGCTTTCATCCAACGATGCGGTAATCGTTGGCGTCAGACCAAAAGATACCGTCAAAAGGGGGCTCCAAAACATCGCCGAATCAACTTTGGATCGCAGTACGTTGTGGTTAAGTCAAACTCCGCAGGGATTTCGGGTTGATCTGCTCAAAAAGGCCTTCGAAAAAGCGGAAGAGGATCGATTTGTAGGTACAGACGAGTCATCGCTCGTAGAACGGTTAGGTGTTCCTGTTCAAATCCTGGAAGGTTCACATTCTAACATCAAGATTACCACCCCTGAAGATCTTGCAATGGCACAAGCGTTGAGCGCATTTTTCGTTTGACATTTCACAACTGCTTTGAATAGATTTTATTGGTTACGAACTTAACGGTGCAGAGGAGGAACTATGGAAGAATTTAACGGGTATATGTCAAAGGGTCGCGACGCTTTTGTTGCCCAGGATTATCGCAAAGCCTTCGAATATTTCAATGCCGCGCTGGAAATGATCTCCGACTTGAAAGACGGCGATGACAAGAAGCAGCACTACTATTTGACGCAGGAGTGTGTTTTTGACGCCCTTGAAAAAATGCAGGAGGACAAGGAAGCGATTGAGAGAATCGACAAGGTCATTGAGGAGGAAAAAAAGAAAGGGGACAGCGCCCCCATCCAGCATATAGCCCATTTCATGCAGAGAAAAGCATGTTTGGAAATCAAAAATGGGAACAACCGTCCGGGCGTCAAGCTGGCCGGAGATGCATTTGACATGAGTTTCAAGACCAAGGAGCAGACCAACTGCGCCATTGCGGCGAAAATATGGAATGAGCATCAGCGTGGCTCCAAAATAACCATTCAGCATGTAGATTACTGGCAGGATCATCACGGATATTGGATTGCAGGTAAAGAGCTAAAGCTCTGATCTTTTTTCTCTCCGATAAAATCCGTCTGTCCTTCTTGGATAGACGGATTTTTTCTTTCTATGTCTTGATTATTCCTGAGGCGTTTTCTATATTCGGCAGCCTTAAATAGTATAAAAACAAATAATTCTATACAATTTGTCAAGGGGATATCATGGACTTCAAGTTTACCGAAGAGCAGGAAATGATTCGAGATACGGCTCGCGATTTCGCCAAAGAGCATCTCGCTCCTCTGGCGGGTGCACGCGATGAAGAACAACAGTTTCCCATCGAAGTAATCAGGCAATTGGGTGATCTCGGTTTCATGGGGATGATGGTGAATGAGAAGTGGGGCGGTTCCGGTCTTGACGCGATATCTTATGTGCTGGCAATACAGGAACTGTCAAAAGGCGATGCGAGCGCGGGCGTAATTTGTTCGGTAAATAATTCGCTGGTCTGTTTTAATATTGAGAAATACGGAACGGACCACCAAAAAGAAACGTACCTGAAGCCATTAGCCACCGGGCAGGCTTTGGGAGCGTATTCGCTGTCCGAATCCGTTTCAGGAAGCGATGCAGCCGGGCTGCAGTGTTTTGCGGAGAAAAAAGGAGATCACTATCTTGTCAATGGCACCAAAATGTGGGTGACCAATGGCCTACACTCCGACTATGTTGTTTGCTTTCTGCGGACGGACAAATCCCATAAGACCCGCGGAATAAGCGCCTTTATTGTGGACAAGAAATTTCCCGGGTTTAAGGTAGGGAAAAAGGAGAACAAGCTGGGCATTCGCGCCTCTGATACAACCGAATTAGTTTTCGAAAATTGTATGGTACCAAAGGAGAACCTGCTTGGCGAAGAAGGCATGGGGTTCAAGATTGCCATGGAAACGCTTGATGGCGGACGAATCGGCATTAGCGCACAAGCCATCGGCATAGCGGAGGGAGCTTTGGAAGAATCGGTCAAATACACAAAGGCCAGAGAACAATTCGGCCAACCGCTCGCCAAGTTTCAGGCCAACGAATTCAAAATTGCTGATATGGCCATGCGCATTGATGCATCAAAATTACTCCTATACAGAGCATGTGCAATGAAGGATGCCGGTGAAAAATTCGGCAAGGAGGCTGCCATGGCCAAGTTATTTGCGTCAGAAACTGCCATGTGGGCAACCACCCAAGCGGTCCAGCTTCATGGCGGATACGGATACACAAAAGAATATCCAGTGGAGCGCATGATGCGCGACGCGAAGATCACCGAAATTTACGAGGGTACGTCGGAGATACAAAGAATTGTAATTGCCCGTAATGTGTTGAACTGGTAACGGAGAAGCCATGAACCTTTTTGAGTTGATCGAAGAACGAAATCATGAAGAGGTCGTATTTTTCAGTGACCGTGAAAGCGGGTTAAGAGCGATCGTTGCAATCCACGATACAACACTTGGTCCCGCCCTGGGCGGATGTCGAATGTATCCGTACAGTTCCACGGAAGAGGCGTTGCAAGATGTGCTTCGGCTGTCTCGAGGAATGACATACAAAGCCGCTGTTGCTGGCCTCAATCTGGGCGGCGGGAAGTCTGTTATCATAGGAGATCCAAAGAAACACAAGAACGAAATCCTGTTCCGTGCATTTGGACGCTTCGTCCAGGGACTTGGCGCCCGTTATATTACGGCCGAAGACGTGGGAACCAGCGTTATGGATATGGAATGGGTACGAATGGAAACTCGATACGTTACGGGTATTTCCAGGGCGTTAGGGGGAAGTGGTGACCCATCTCCGGTGACGGCACTGGGGACATACAGAGGCCTCAAGGCGTGCGCGGAAAAGGCCTTTGGCACACAATCGTTGAAGGGTGTCCGGGTGGCAGTCCAGGGACTTGGCCACGTGGGGTACTATCTTGTTAGGCATCTTCATGATGAGGGAGCCAAGCTGATTGTCAATGATGTGGATCCCGAAAGAGTAAAGAGGGTAGTGAACGAATTTGGAGCGGAAGCGGTGGACGGCGACAAAATTTACTCGGTAGACGCCGATGTTTTTGCTCCTTGTGCCTTGGGGGCAATTGTAAATGACAAAACAATTCCTCAATTCAAGTTCAAGGTTATTGCGGGAGCTGCCAACAATCAACTGGCCGAGGAGGATAAACACGGTCAGCAGTTGCTTGAACGGAAGATCGTTTATGCACCTGATTATGTGATCAATGCAGGCGGATTGATCAATGTCTATAATGAATTGGAGGGATATAATCAGGAAAAGGCGCTGTCCCAAGCCAAGAGCATCTATGATATTGTTAAGAACATTATTGACCTTTCTGAAAAAGAGAATATTCCCACGCACGTAGCATCCAACAAGCTCGCCGAGGAACGAATCAACAACGTCGGACGAATCAAACACACCTATGTAAACAAGCCCGAAACGGTTATGCGGCGTTTGGAGAATTAGTATTCAGCGTATGAATCCCTTGCTTAGAGACGAATCCAGACCCCGCACAGCCTCTGTAAGAAACAGCCGCCGGGAGGCACGCGAATCGGCTCTTCAAGTATTATATGCATTCGAGTTCAGCGGAGAAAAACCGGATGTTCTCATAGAGGACATCTGTGATTTATTTTCAGAGCAGGCGATGAAATTCATTCGAGATTTGGTTAATCATGCCGTGACTCATCGCGAAAAAGTGGACGAGTTAATACGATCAAAAACAGAAAATTGGGACTTTAATCGTATTGCCGTGATAGACCGTCTCTTGCTAAGGGTTGGAATTTGTGAGTTCATGTTTTTTGAGGATATACCGCCAAAAGTCTCAATTAATGAAGTTATAGAAATCGGGAAACGCTACAGCACGGATAACAGCAGCCGCTTCATAAACGGTATTCTTGATTCCGTGTTGGAGGATCTGAAGCGCGATGGGGGCCTTCACAAAGTGGGCCGCGGTATAATAGGTGATTAATGGTAGGTCGAACTTGATTTCCGTCGCAGAAATTCAACCTCTGTCTGAAGTTAATGGTCCGGGGAATCGGGCCGTAATTTGGGTCCAGGGTTGTTCAAAGAGATGCGCGGGATGCTGGAATCCGGAATATTTGCCATTCAATGACCGACGCATGTTGACCTCTCAAGACCTTTTTCAAGAAGTGCGACGGTTGACGAGAGGGTTTAGGAATATCGAGGGCGTGACCTTCAGCGGGGGTGAGCCTTTCGCGCAAGCGGACAGCTTGTACCCGGCGGCGCAGGCATTTAAGGACGAGGGCCTGAGCCTAATGGCGTTTTCGGGCTACACGATAGAAGAAATCGGTGATCTTTCAGTAAGCGCTGCAAGAATCCTCGGGCTGTTAGATATTCTGGTAGATGGGGAGTATAAGCAGGATGAACCCTATATGGGTCTTTGGAGAAGTTCTGCCAACCAGAAAATTCATTTTTTGAGTGACCGATATCAATCGTGGAAAAACGAAATCTCTGACACGAAGCAAGAGTTTGAAGTGACGATTGATTCCTCGAACATGCGCTTGACGGGCTTTCCTGAGCATGACTTACTCCGAAACTTAAAGACGACCAAAAGACAACCATGAACCTCGCAACAAAACTCAAGCAAATCACCGACGAGACCCTGCGCCTGATGGCGATTGTCGACATTGGTAAATTGCTAAATTCTACTCTCGACTTGAAGGAGATCCTGCGGATCATTCTTGAAACGGCAACGAAAAATCTGAATGCCGATCGGGGAACTGTTTATATTATTGACAGAAAAAGGAACGAACTTTGGTCCAAAGTCATGCAAGGTGACAGCTTGGTGGAAATTCGCCTTCCTATGGGTCAAGGCATTGCCGGGCATGTCGCAGAAACCGGGCAACGTGTTCTGCTGAAGGATGTTTATAAAGACCCCAGGTTCAATCCTGAATTTGACCGCAAGACCGGATATCGCACAAAGACCATGCTGTGCATGCCCATGAAAAATCGTGAGGGTAAAATAATAGGCGTTTTTCAGATCATCAACAAATTGGAACAGCCGACACGGAGAAACGAAGATCAAGCGAGAGGTGCATCCGGACATTTTACAATGGATGATGTGAAGTTTCTGGACACTCTTTCGGTTGACGCATGCATCGCAATAGAAAATGCCCGTTTGTATGAGGAAGCAATTGAAAAAGAGCGAATGGAAAAGGAGCTCGAAGTCGCTGCGACCATACAGAAGATGATTATTCCAAAAACCATCAAACAGATCCCCGGCTATGAAATTGCCGGTATGAATGTTCCCAGCAGACAGGTTGGCGGGGATTTTTATGATGTAGTTCATCTGCCGGACGGGAAAGTAGCGCTGATTATTGCGGACGTTTCCGGTAAAAGTGTACCCGGAGCGCTTTTGGTTTCAACGCTGCAGGCGTCACTCAGAGCTTACCTGGAATCGGAGTTTGAGTTGAAAAAGCTTGTTGCAAAATTGAATCGGATCATATTTCAAAACTCCACGACAGACAAGTATATCACCTTTTTCATTGCCCTGCTGGATCCGAAATCGAGAAAAATATCCTCAGTAAATGCCGGCCACAACCCTCCTTATCTGGTGCGGGGCGGCAAGATATCCACACTGAAAGTTGGGCGCATTCCACTTGGTATGGCCGATTTTGACATGTATGACAGCGAAGAAACCGTGTTGGAACCGGGTGACACTCTTGTAATGTTTACGGATGGCGTTACAGAAGCTAGCGATGTGGAGGATGAAATGTATGACGAGTCTCGCCTGGAAAAAGCGATTCTAATGGCCTCGAAGATGAC
>JAGQUY010000028.1:0-14475 GCA_020438245.1 Bacteroidota bacterium | reverse complement strand
GCTGAGCAGGCAGATGACATAACCTCTTTAATTCTGAGAGTCATATGATTCACCATAACTTTTTATATTACATGTTTTATTGCTTATTGACGTTTTCTTGGTTGAACGGTCAGGAACCGGCCGCCATTGTTCTGTCGGTACAGGGTCAAGCGTATTTCGGGAATGTTTCCTTGTGCACAGGTTCGGTAATTCGTTCTGGAGATTCTCTCCGTCTTAGCGGTAAATCTCAGTTGCGAATGCTCTTGCGAAATGGAAAAGTCGAAACGCAATTGCGTTCCGGTGTTTTTCGCTCGTCTCCGTTGACAGACTCGACTTTACAAACCATTTTTGCATCTTCGGATAACATCGACCGCTGGTACCACTTGATATCTGTTCAGCCAAAAACGTCTGTCAGAGCGTCGGAAGAAGCACTGACCTTGGTTTTCCCAAGAAATTCATCCCTATTGGACAAGCCTGCAAAGCTGTCGTGGCAGACTGAACTCGACGGCCCGTATGAGTTCTCCCTAAGGTGCTATGAAGATGATTTCTCGTATGACGCGGAATGCAGCCAAGATAACCTCGTTCTGATGGAGGATCCATTCATTAGCGAAGGTAAGACCTATTTTTGGTATGCTCGACCCCTAAATACGGATCTTTCTGCATTACCTCCTGCCTCTTGGTTTAAGGTGTTGTCTCAAGAGGATCGCACAAGGCTGGAAAACGAAATTGGCCTGCTCACCGCGACACTCGAGGCAGACACGGCTTCCGTTGCGTTCAGGCTGCTCAAATGTAATATCTTGCTCAACTTCGAATTACACCATGACGTTCTCACGCTGCTTGATGAAGTGCTTTCTGTTGAACCAACCAACAAAGTTGCCCACATCTATCGTGCTTTAACTTGTGAACGTATGGATTTGGATATGCAATCCCGCAATGCATTACAAATGGTAGGGCGTTTATCGCATTAATTTTTTTTCATGAAGTGTGATTTGACGCCTGCTTCTTGACAAATTTCAACACCCTTATTATTTTACGGCCGTTTTAATTACCATGGGAGTTTCAGTTGATTCGCATCGAACATCTTACAAAGGACTATGGATCTGTCAGGGCGCTGAATGACATCAATTTTGAGGTCAAGGATGGAGAGATCCTGGGGTTTTTGGGTCCCAACGGCGCAGGAAAATCAACAACACTCAAGATACTGACGACCTATTTGGCTCCCACACGGGGTAATGTGTGGATTGATGATCAGAATGTGCTTGAACACGGTGATCGGATCCGAGAGCAGATAGGGTACTTGCCGGAAATGAATCCGCTTTACGGTGAAATGATCGCCTATGACTACCTCCAATTTGTGGGACAAGTTCGTAAAATTACCGGAAACGCTTTCAAAGCAAGATTGGCGAAGGTAATTGATCTTTGCGGTTTGGGCGGCGTAATTCACAAATCGATCTCTGAATTATCCAAGGGATATCGACAACGTGTCGGGCTTGCTCAAGCCATTTTTCATGATCCAAAAATTTTGATATTGGACGAACCCTCAAGTGGGCTTGATCCAAACCAGATTGTAGAGATCCGGGAATTAATCAAGAGTCTGGGCAAGAAGAAAACGGTCATTATGAGCAGTCATATCTTGCAGGAAATCCAGGCGACGGCCAGCCGCATGATCATCATTAACAAGGGACAAATTGTCGCCAACGGAACAACCGAGGAGTTAATGAGCAGTTTCAGAGGCAAGACGGTTGTGGTGCTTGAGCTTCTTCACGCTACAGAGCAGGGTATCTTGGAAATGAAGAATATCCATCAGGAAATAAGAATAGCCAAGGTGGAAGCTTCTCCTGACGGGGGATTCAACGTTCATGTTGAGTACCCAAATCACATGGATTTGAGACAAGCCCTTTTCGAATATGCCATCGGCAACCAGTGGACTGTTCTTGAAATGAGCCGCCACAAGGTCAGTTTGGAAGATGTGTTCAGAAACCTGACTGTAGAAGGTGAGGTGACGGTATGAGAAATAGCCTGATCATATGCCGAAAAGAGCTGGCCGGTTTTTTTAACAGTCCGGCTGCGTACATAGTCCTCTTGGTTTTTGCTTTACTGACGTCCTGGTTCTTCTCCAACACGTTTTTCCTTGCCAATCAGTCTGATTTGAGGGCGCTTTTTGATATCGTCCCAATGGTATATCTCTTTTTTGTCCCCGCGATTACCATGAGTTTGATAGCAAGGGAAAATCAATCCGGAACTATTGAGTTTATTACGACTCTGCCGATAAGTGATCACGAGATCGTATTGGGAAAATTTCTTGCCGGATTGAGCCTCATTGCCTTTGCCCTGTCTCTGACGGCCGTCCATGCTTTCACGTTGATCATGGTAGGTGACAAGGTTGACACCGGGGCGCTTTTATCAGGCTACCTTGGCTTGATGTTGGTCGGCGCGGTGTATACGGCTATCGGCCTCTTCGGTAGTGCCGTTACGGACAACCAGATAGCTGCTTTTATCGTGAGCATCATGATCATCCTGACCATGTTCCTCCTCGATAAAATGTTGGTCTTGGTGCCGGCCTCGATTGCTTCAGTTCTTCAATACCTAAGTGTCGACTATCATTTAAGCAACATTTCAAAAGGGGTCGTTGACAGCAGAAACCTGATCTATTTCGGTTCGGTGATAGCCTTTTTTCTGCTCGTCAGCATACGAATTCTTGAAATCCGAAAGTGGAAATAGGAGAGTCATGCTGAAGATATCCAATAGACAGCAGTTCACCAATTATGTTCTTCTGATCGGGGCCATTCTGGTTGTATTGAACTTGGTTGCGTATAATCTTTTCGGACGGCTTGACTTGACAGATAACTCAATCTTCACGCTGTCGCAATCGAGCCGCGACGTCATAGGAAAACTGGACTCCAAGTTGACGGCTAAAGCCTATTTTTCCGGCACTATTCCGGGCGCAGCGGCCAATTCCCGCAGATATCTACAGGATATGCTCGAGGAATATCAAGCCTACTCAGCGGGCAATTTCAAGTTTGAATTCGTTGACCCTGATGAGGATGAGAAAGCTCAACAGCAAGCTCAAACCTACGGAATACCTCCGGTGCAACTGCAAGTTGTGGAGAATGATAAACTTGAAATCAAGAACGTATACATGGGTTTGGTGCTTCTTTTTCGGGATAAAAAAGAGCCGATCCCTGTAATTCAGAGCACGCAAGGACTTGAATACAATCTTACGGCGACTATTAAGAAGCTGACTGCGACAAATCTCAAGAATGTCGGGCTTATTTCACCCGAAAGTGAGGAGATTTCGACGCAAAATTTGTCCCGGTTTCTGGAACAGATTTATTCGATTCGTCAAACTACGTTGACTACCGACATACCCGATGATGTGACCACACTTATTCTAAATGGGTTTACGGACTCCCTCAAATCGGAAGAGCTATACCGTTTAGATCAGTTCATCATGCGTGGGGGACATGTATTCATCGGTCAAAGCTCGATCAAAGACTTTCTCCAACAGGGCTTCGCCATGGAAATCAAATCCAACATCTTTGACTTCCTGAAACACTACGGTGTTAATATCGGAAAAGATCTCGTTATCGATCAGAAATGCAGTCAAATTCAGATGCAGAGTCAACAGGGTTTTTTCACAATGCGCACTGCCGTTGATTACCCGGCCCTTCCGATGATTCAAAGATTTAATCCTGACCATATTTTGACCAAGCACATGGCGGTTATGAAGGTCTTTTTTGTCAGCGAGGTCAGCCCGGTCGAGGAAGGCGGCTTTTTGACGACGCCGCTGATGTACACTTCCGAGCACACAGGGTTGATTTCCGGTCCGTTCTTTCAGATTCATCCGACACAGAGCCCCGCAATGAAAATATTCCCCTATGGGCCCAAATCCATCGCTTTGTTGGTGGAAGGTCCCGCGAAAAGTTATTTTTCCGATAGCTCTGGGTATTCCTCAAGACCGGGCTATATTGGAGCCAACCCAAACGTACGTTTGATTGCAATCGGTGACAATCAATTTTTCAATGATCGAAGGGCGGGCGGTGTTCAGGAAAACATGGATTTTATCTTAAATGCTGTAGACTATCTCAGCGGAGACGAGGAGTTGATTCAGATCAGATCCAGAGATCTAACCCAGAGACCTCTAGAGACACTCTCCGATGCATCCAGAAGAAGCTGGAAGTGGTTCAATCTTGGCATGCCCGTGGTCCTGGTGCTTTTGATGGGTATATTCAAGTGGAGAGGAACAAGAATGCGACGAAAGATTCTGGAGGATCTCTATGCGAAATAAACTGAAAGGTTGGATTCCCTATCTGGTTATTCTCGCGACCCTTATATTGCTTCTTATCTATTCACAGGCACGTCAGCGCTCTTTCGAAGTTACCATTGAGCCGCTTTTTGAGGTTGAGGAAAGTCAACTGTCGTCCATTCAAATCACAAAGGACACCCTATCTGTGGAATTGGTGAGACTTGATAGCCAATGGGTATTTGCGGCTCCGGATACGGGTCGTCCATCAACGTATCGGGTCAACGACTTTCTGAAGCAGGTGTTGAAAGGTCAGCGTGAAGACGACATCAGTAAGGATACTACCCAATATCGCAAGTATGGACTGACCGCAGATGCCGCCACCAAGGTATTGTTGAAAGACAGAAGCGGTCTTTCTGTGACGGCTTACTTCGGCCGGAGTCCCGCTGATTATTCGGCTGAATTCGTAAGAGCCGACGGAGATTATCGCGTTTACCCGTTGCGACAAAAGGCGCTAAACTATCTTGGCGCAACGGCGTCGTGGTGGCGCTAGTCTTTGAGATGCTCGGCGCCCCAGTGAAATTGTGTTAATCCATGCTGGGTACCAAACCAGACATAGTCATCATCCACCAGTACTGACCGCACCCGCTCACCGCCGAGACCATCGTTGGTTGAGTAGTAGATCCATTTGTTCGTTGCCTTGATCAGACGCAGGGCTCCGCGATTGGTTGCAATCCAGACATTGTCCTCGTCGCCGTCAGCATCGTTTACTCCGGGAGAAAGGTAGTCCAGGTTGAGGGGGATGGATATCCATTGTTGGTCCGCTTTCCCATACCGGACAACCCCCCTTGAACTTGCAAAATAGATGAAATCGTTATCTTCACAGACTCCCCGAATCTCTTGGTTCAAGAGCGAACCTGTTCTGACCTCGTACCCCAAGGCGTTGAATTGCCTCAGAATCTGATTGGACAGATCCAAGGAAAAGATCCCTTGATTGGTAGTCATCCATAGCTTGCCTTGATTGTAAAGCATCTTGTAAACACTGACATTGAACAGAGCGGGTAATTCGATTCGGGCGACGATATAATCGTTGCCCGACCAAAACACTTTGTTCAAGCCGGACTGTGTACCAATATAAAGATTGATGGAATCCGTCGTCAGACAATATACACGCGGGTGATACAACCCGCTGCTCTGTCCGTAAAGAGACCAATAGTCCGCTGTCCGCGACTTTCTCATGAGACCTTCGTGTGTTCCGATCCAGATCCATTCAGAGTCGGGTAATATTTCGGTAACATAGTCCGCCTTTATTCCAGACCGAAATCCTGAGTCATACCAGTCAAACCGGTCAACTTCTTGATTCCAATGCGTGATACCGGCGACTGCTCGACGATAATTTCTGAACAGCGGCGAATCAAGATTTCCGCCAATCCACATGGTTAGTCCGTCAATAGAAATCGCGGACACATCCTCCATTGCCAGCCCATAAACCAAGGGCTCTGCAATTAAACTGACAGGGGCTGCACGCCAGATGCCGGCTCCATCGGTTGCAATCCACAATCCGCCAAGATAGTCGTAGGCATAGTAGGTGATCTTTGCTTTTCTGAACTCTTGATCGACGATGGACATGCAAGCGGCATCCAGAAAAAATCCCGTTTCATGGTCTATTGCTATTCCCGGCCATGCCGTTCTTATCAAACCTTCCTTGCCGAACCAGCGGATGCCTGCATCAATCGGTGCATCTTCTCGAAAGAAGCTCATGGAGGAGTTGGATTGACTCAACAAATAGCCCTTCGTGGTTTGCAGCCACACCTTGCCGCCACTGAAACCAATTGAGAGAATTTCTTCGTCGATACCCACGCCAATCTGGACATAGCGGGCAGTTGAGAAACGCTCTGACAGCGTGCTGTAATACTGTAAACCTTGTTTGGTCGCAACCCAAAGAAATTCATTTTGAGGGTCAACGGCAACCAAACGAACGTCGTTGTCAAGCAAGCCGTTGCTCGTTGTCAACGGGTAGTATATCTTTTTCTTATTCAAATCGTATCTGAACACGCCTCCTGAGGTTCCAACATACGCCATCCGATAACTTGATGCCACGCTGGTGGCATACCGCATGGTCGAGATGGTTATCCAATCGCCAGGTTGGTATTTGAGACTGTAATAAACATTTCCCTGGTTCGGCGAAATCTGAGCCATAAGTGCAGCATTAACCAAAAAGAGGAGAACGGTTGGAACTCTCTTCATTTTGCCAACTCCTTTTCAATCCGGGTCTTCGCCAGGGTAATGGCTTCACGTGGACCAACTTTTTCATAAGTCACTTGTTCAAGCATTTCTTCGAGAATTCCCTCTATCACGTTCCACTTCGGATGAAGCGGAGAAGACCTGCTGTACTGTATTTGCTGAAAAAGCGTTCGTTCCAGCGGGTGGGTCTTATAATAGGGAAGTTCAATTGCGTTAACCGCAGAGGGGACTACAACCTTTGACTCTGCACACAATGCCATACTATTTTCTTCGCTCATCAGGAATCGAATCCAACGAAGAGACTCCTTGGTAACCGTTGATTTCCTGCTGACCGCCAAATACTCACCACCGAAGAAGCTTGTTCCGGGTATTCCCGGAGTCGGGGAAGGCATTGGCAAGACCGTGTAGTTCAAACCGGGATGTTGCTCCTGAATCTTGCGAATGAGCCATCCGCCGGAGAATACCACGGCCAGATTGCCAGCCACAAAACTATCATCTAAGTTCTTCTGACTTTCAAGCAGGCCGCAGCGGCACAGATCCAGATAGTACGAGAGAGCTTGGACAGATTCGGGGCTATCCAGAATAACTTTGGTGCCATCCGATGAAAGAATGTTTCCGCCGAATGTCCAGAGAAACGGTAGGAATTTCTTGTACAGTTGGTGAGGCTCGAGTTTCGTATTCCCAAAACCATAAATTTGCTTTTCGGGGTGATGCGCGGCACAGATGTACTCTTTCAGAGTTTCCAGATTTACGATCTCGTCGGCCATCGGCACCAATCCCTTGTTGATGAACAGAATTCTCGATCCAAGGAGCCATGGCATTGCAAACACCTTGCCATCAACTTCCGCACACGACCATCCGAGGTAATGGCTCTTCAACGAATCAGTCGTTTGTGACAGATCTTCCAGCAGGCCTCTCGATCCGAATTCATAAATCCAATCGCTTCCAAGCTCCAGGACATCGGGCGGGTGGTCGCCGGCGAATGCTGCCGTTAACTTTTCATACCCACTGCTCCAAGTCAACTCGGTGGCCTTTATTTTTATGCCGGGATTTGATCGTTCGAAATCTGAAATCAGCTTTCTGACGATGGGTTTTTGGTAGGGTTCAGCCCAAAAGTGCCACCAATTTACGATCTTATTGCCGGCATCTTGAGGCGCAGAATCGCCACAGGCGGAATAGAGGGCTGCAAATAGGAAGGTACAGAAAAGGAAACGGTGGCGCACTGTGTGCATCACTCAGACATGGATTCTATGGCGTGGCCTACACGGAAACACATGCTCTCATCGAAATCTCTCGCAATGACTTGAATACCGATCGGCATCCGATCCGCGTTGATTCCGCATGGAACCGAAAGCGCAGGGTTTCCGGCAATGTTGATGTTCACCGTATAGATGTCCGACAAATACATGGCCAGTGGATCTTGCATTCTTTCCCCGAAATTAAATGCAACCGTTGGCGAAGTGGGTGCGACAATACAATCCAATCCGCGTCGAAACACATCCACAAAATCCTTTTTGATTAAGGTCCGGACCTTTTGGGCTTTCTTGTAATAAGCATCATAGTATCCTGCACTCAGCACATACGTGCCCAGCATAATGCGTCTCTTTACTTCTTCTCCAAATGCCTCACTTCGACTCTTCACAAACATTTCGTGCACCGTCTTAGCTCCGACCGAACGATGGGTGAACCGGACTCCGTCATATCGTGCAAGATTGGAAGAAGCTTCAGCCGTCACGAGAATATAGTAGGTGGCGATCCCGTATTCGGTGTGGGGGAGCGAAATTTCTTCAATCAGAGCCCCTGCATTCGCAAGTTTTTCAATGGTAGACTGGACAGACTGTTCAACTTCTTTTTGAATCCCGAGCGTAAAGTATTCTTTTGGAACGCCTATGCGCAACCCTTTGACATTCGTGTCCAAAGTCTGGCTGTACAGCGGAACGGACTCAGCCGAAGTTGTTGAATCGTTCGGGTCCAACCCTGCGATGACTTCGGTCAACAGGGCAACATCGCTGACGCAGTTGCCGATGGGTCCGATTTGATCGAATGATGACGCGAAAGCGGAAAGACCATATCGGCTCACGCGGCCGTAGGTTGGCTTCAACCCTACTACACCGCAAAAACTGGCAGGCAACCGTACCGATCCGCCCGTTTCAGATCCGAGTGCGGTGGTACACAATCCGGCAGCTACGGCCACGGCACTTCCGCCGCTGCTTCCGCCGGGAACCCGCGTCTTGTCGAGAGGGTTTAAGACATTGCCGTAGGCGGAGTTTTCGTTGGACGAACCCATGGCAAATTCATCCATATTGGTTTTCCCAATGATTATCGCGTCTTCGGCCAGGATTCTTTCTATAACGGTCGCGTTGTATGGGGAAACGTAATTTTCGAGTATTTTTGAGCCCGCGGTGTTCTTCTGACCTTGAACAACTATTGCATCCTTGACACCCACTACCATACCTGCCAATTTACCCGCGTTGCCGTTTCCAAGACGTTCGTCAATTTGCCGGGCATGAGTTCTCAGGTCAGATTCGGGGAAAACCGTAATGAATGCATTCAGATCACTCTGTGAATCTATTTGACTCAGATACTCCTCGACAATGGAGGAACACGACGTCTTGTTTTCGGTAAGACTCTTTTGAAGATCGAAATGAGGTTTATTCACGATAGATTCCAAATGGAAATAAAGAAATCCCATCGTTCCGAAGAATGATCGAATCGACCGGGACTCACGGACCTGATGAGCCGAAATTATTCTTTCGGCTTCACGTCTTCGTTGATGCTTTTCTTGATTTCTTCTTCCGTCGAGCTCATGGCGCGCTTAAATTCACGAATTCCCTTTCCCAGCCCGGAAGCAAACTCGGGAATTTTCTTGGCACCAAATAGAACCAAAACGGCGATACAAATAACGATGATTTCCGGCATGCCCAAATTCATGGAATGAATCCTTTGTTTTTGATCTAACACTGCAATCTATCTTTGCTTAGCATGAAAAGCAAGAAATTAGTCAGTTACGAAATGACCAAATAAAAAAAGGTGTCGCGCCAACGACACCTATCGAGCTGGAATGCAGGGATTCGAACCCCGATTAATGGATCCAGAGTCCATTGTCCTACCATTGGACGACATTCCAATCGGCCGAAATATATTCTGACAGGTGAGAAAAATCAACACATAATTTGAATTAGTTCCCTTAAAAAGCTAATTTGTCGTATCAGTGGCGGATGAAAGGAGGCGCTTACCATGACTCACACGGAATTACTGCAACGCTTGTCTCAAAAAACAGATTCGAAAATCGTTCTTTTAGTTATGGACGGGCTTGGCGGAATACGAACCAGGGAGCGTCCCAAAACGGAGCTCGAACTAGCCAAGATTCCCAATCTCAATAAACTGGCTTCTGAATCGGTGTTGGGACGTATTATTCCGGCATCTTGGGGTATAACTCCGGGAAGCGGACCTGCACACTTTTCTCTGTTTGGGTACGATCCGATTGATTCCAACATTCAAGTGGGTCGCGGCGTTTTGGAGGCGTTAGGTCTGGATATGAAGCTGCAGCCGGGTGACGTAGCCACAAGATGCAACTTCGCCACCATCGATTCCAAAGGACTCTTGAGCGATCGACGGGCCGGCCGAATTCCAACAGAAGAGTGCGAAAGATTGTGCGAACTACTCACCTCCAAAATAAAGAAGATCGATGACGTCAAGGTTATCATCAAAGCAGGTGAACAATACCGTTTTGTTGTGGTTTTTCGCGGCAAGAGACTGAGCGGAAATATCAATGACACGGACCCACAGACAATTGGCGTCAAGTCTCTTCCGGCCGTGGCCAATGACAGCGCTTCCAAAAGGACGGCAAAGATCGCCAATCAATTCATCGCAAAAGCTAATCAGACCTTAAAGTCGGAATCAAGGGCCAACAGCGTTCTCATGCGGGGCTTTTCTGTTCTGCCCCATATCCCATCCATGGGTGAGCGCTTCCATCTTAACCCTGCGTGCATAGCCAGCTTTCCCTTATACAGAGGTGTGGCCAGCGTAGTCGGGATGAAGATCCTGTCGACGGGAATGGAGGTTGAAGAGGAGTTTAAGACATTGGCCGATCACTGGTCGGAACACGACTTTTTTTTCCTGCATGTTAAGAAAACGGACTCGTATGGGGAGGACGGAAATCCCGAAGGAAAAATGAAAATCATGGAGCAGGTGGATCGTTTGCTTCCGAGTCTGCTGGATCTTAAACCGGATGTCCTAATGATAACAGGTGACCATGCAACGCCGCCGCCGATGAGAAGCCACTCTTGGCACCCGGTGCCGTTCTTGCTGCATTCAACCGTGTGCAGCTTCGATGACACCACTGCGTTTAATGAAACGGAATGCGCAAAGGGCCACCTGGGTACCATTCCATCTCATGCCATCATCGAACTTGCTCTTGCCAACGCGGGCAAGCTGAAAAAATTTGGGGCCTAGTCGATTATGAATGTTTTTATTATGCGGCATGGTGTCGCTGAAGACATCGGAGGTAAAATCAGGTCCGATGCAGCCAGACCGTTGTCACCGGATGGCTTGAAACTCGTGAGGGATGAAGCCAGGGGATTGAACCGCCTCGGGATCCATTTTAATGTCATACTGACAAGCCCGTTGGTGCGGGCGAAAGAAACAGCTGAAGTGGTCGCCGAAGTTCTTGATTGCAAGAATCGAGTGCACATTTGCGATGCCCTCAGTATTCCTCTTTCGACGGCCGATCTGATGGAAGAATTCAAGACTTTTCAGGATGACTACAATGTCCTGTTGGTGGGGCATCAGCCGGATCTGGGACACTTGTGCGGTTTTTTTATCGGAAACAATCGATTTAATCTGAGCCTCAAAAAGGGCAGCCTTTGTAAGATCAGCGTCGATCGATTACGTCCGACTCCTCGGGGAGAAGTGAAGTGGTACATGACGAGTCGTCAGCTTAAATTTATTGGCCTTTCATAAACCCACATGAACTACAAGAAACAATCCCGACTCGCGGCGATTGATATCGGAACCAATTCCTTTCATCTGGTAGTAGTTGAAATCAAAGACGGAACCGTCAGAGTCCTCGACCGGGCAAAAGAGAACGTACGGCTGGGAAGCGGCAGCAAGGATATGAAGCTTATTACAGCCGATGCCATGCAGCGCGGCCTCCGTGGATTGAAGACTTTTTCTATTATAGCCAAATCTCATCGCGCACCCATACGGGCCGTGGCCACGAGCGCAGTTCGGGAAGCCGTAAATCAGGTCGAATTCCTGAAACGCGTCCAAAAAGAGACGGGAGTGGCCATCGAGGTCGTTTCCGGATTCGAAGAGGCGCGCCTTATTTATCTTGGAGTTCTTCAAGCACTTCCGATTTTTAGTCATCGTGTCCTGTGTATGGATATCGGGGGGGGAAGCGTCGAATTTCTTGTTGGAATTCGAGGCCATGCCAAATTTGCCAATAGCCTCAAGATCGGCTGCATTCGGCTGACCCAGAGATTTTTCAGCGGGCCAAAAATCAAGCCCAAAAACATCGAAGCCTGCCGGAAACATATACGAGGGTTTCTTTCACCGGTACGACGAGAAGTGAAACGCCATGATTTCGAGTTCTCCGTCGGCAGTTCCGGCACAATCCAGAACGTGGCCAACATGATTCGTGCCATGCGCGGCGACATTATGGACGCCAGCATTAACAACTTCACTTTCACCGCCGAAGAATTGTCCAAGATTACCCGCACCGTCCTTAAAGCCGAAACGGCCGAACAGCGGTTGCGCATTACCGGACTTGATCCGAAGAGAGTCGATATCATAACGGCAGGTATCCTTGTTCTGGAAGAATCCTTTCGAACATTGCGAATCAAGCGAATGGTGGTTTCTGAATACGCCCTTCGAGAAGGTATCACCTACGATTATCTCCAAAACAGGAGGTTTACCAAGTCTCAACATCATGATTTGTCGAATATTCGATACTCAAGTGTTTTACACTTGGCCAAGACTTTTCATTTTGACGAGGAACACTCGCGCCAAATTGCAAAACTGTCTCTGCAGATTTTTGATCAAACTCAAGGTCTTCATCAGCTCGATGTTCGAGAACGGGAATTTCTTGAGTACGCGGCTCTCCTGCACGAAGTGGGACTCTTTATTTCACACGCCCAGCACCACAGACATTCCTACTATCTCATACGCAATGCGGAATTGGCGGGTTTTACAGACACGGAGAAAGAAATTATTGCCAATATAGCCCGGTACCACCGTAAGAGTCATCCCAAAAGCAAGCATGAGGGCTTTCTGAGGTTGAGCGAAAAAGACCGCGTCATCGTGAAGAAGTTGGCAGCCATATTGAGGCTGGCTGACGGCCTTGATCGGGGACATTCGAAAAAGGTATCTGATATCAAATGTACGGCGAACGGAAGGAAGGTTACATTGAACGTGAAGTCTGTTGAAGACCTAAGCCTTGAGGAATGGGCTGTTAATATGAAAAAAAGCCTTTTTGAAGAAGTGTATCACAAGAAAGTAATCCTGAAAAAATAAGCTTCTATTCCTCTTCGGTGGGTTCGATCTCAGCCGATGGCTCCACCTGATTTGCCTTTCGAGCCCTCGCATACCTCGCATAAAACTCCTGCAAAAACTGATTTACCGCCTCCCTGTCACGAATTACCAAAAAATTATCATCGTTTACCTCGTTGGCGTTCTTGCTGAAATTGAAGGAGCCTGTAATGACAACCGGAATATCTCTCGCATCAGGATTCTCCGCATCAATGAGAATATATTTGTGATGCAATTGCCTGTCTTCGTTTGCCAGGTAGGCATCGGCCTTCTTGGTCCAGGGGTTGAGAGAACCGGAATTCCCGGTCATAGCGGCATAGAGACTGTACTTTGACTTCGAGGTCTTGTCAAAAACGGCTTTCACGTCAACATGGTGCAATTCAAACTTTTCCCGAATAGCATCGTCAATTTCAATCCCGGACGAAAAAGAAAATGAACAAATTCGAATATCGTGTTCGGTTTCCTTCGTGATAATGTCTGCAATGCGAGCCAGCAGATTATCTTGATCGCGCGAGGATCGTCCAAAAGGCGCAAAATAGACCTGAATAGAGGATTTTCCAAAATCTATCGGGTCAAAAATCGCAAAGGGTTTGTATTGGTGAAATTTAGCTTTTGTTTCGTCCGGTAAATCCCCGCTACCACCCCACATCTTTTCGAATTCGACGGTGTAGTTGCGAGCTAGGTTTGCATTCCGAATTATTACGACGTTCTGCATACTAACCATACCGGTGATCGTGAAATTATAGGAACCTGTGATAACGACAGCATCGTGAGAGTCGGACGACAGATTGTCGATAACGATGAATTTATGATGCATTAGACTGCGGTAACCCTTCAGAAACTTATCCTTCCTATTGACAACCGGCCACCCGGCATCGCTCATAATCGGGATGCCGTATTTCGTGGTGAGAAGACTGCGGGCCACCTTCCACAGGGGCGGATTATTGTTGGGCGCATGCTCGTCATCAAAAACGAGCCTTACGCGAACGCCTCTTTCTTTTGCTTTACAGAGCGCAACAACGATATTCAGGCTATTTAGCTCAAAGGCAGCTATATCTATAGATCGCTTGGACTGATTAATGCAATCAATAACACGTTGTTCGAGATTCTCGAGACCATTAGCCCAGTTTCCGGGAAATGCATAGGATGAATCCGTGGAGCCATTGAAGAAAATCAAGACTTGATCATTCATTGTTTTTGTTGGAGTCGGATTCCACCGTATCTGGGCCTTAAGAGGCCCTGCCATCATGACAAATAACACGCAAATTTGTCGCAATCCAGTACATTTCAGACAATTTGTCATATTATAGAATCTTAATCATTTAAATAACAATAACTTGAAACTGGGTACGCGATTTGCAATAGGTATGCTGGGTTAAAATTATGAAAATAAGAGAGTAAGTCAAATATAAAAGAAACAGGAGGGTTTATGCCCAAAGGTAAAGTAATTGGAATTGACCTTGGAACCACCAATTCATGCG
>JAGQUY010000027.1 GCA_020438245.1 Bacteroidota bacterium | reverse complement strand
CATGTTCTTCATGATTACCTACGGCTCGCTTTGCCTGATTTCATTCTTGCAGCACTTCGCAGCAGACCCTGCGTACCGACCCTCCTTCAAATCGAAATGGTATATTTCACTATTGGGGGCGGTCAGCTGTATCTATCTTATGTTCAAGATGGATACGGTCTATGCGGCCGTTTCTATCCTGCTCATGATGTTGATCTATATTCTGGTGACTCGGGCGAGCCGGACTACGGAAGGGCTGTCGAAGATTTTTCAGGGTGTTGTCTACCAATTGAGCCGGAAACTACAGGTCTTTATCCAGAATGCCGAGCGCCATGAGGAAAACTGGCGTCCGACCGTAATCTGTATTTCATCCGATTTTTTTGTTCGTCCGATGGCATTTAATTTCTTGCGGTGGATGTCTCATCGTTACGGATTTGGAACCTATATTCACTTCATCAATGGTTACTTCTCGAAGGACACGTACAAAAAATCTGAGGATGAGCTGGCGCGTCTGATCAAGATCTCCGGCGAAAACAGAAGCAACGTCTACCTGGACACCATGATCACTCCTTCTTTCACCAATGCCATTGCGCAAGCGATTCAGCTTCCCAGTGTGTCGGGAAACGACATCAACATGATATTGCTCGAGTACTCCAAGAAGGATCCGTCCAACCTGAATCAGATCATTGACAATTTCACGCTGGCACGTGCTGCCCAGCTCGACTTCTGTATTCTCGGTACGTCCGAAAGAGATTTCGGATTTATGAATAATGTGCATATTTGGATCACCCCGAACGACATTCAAAATGCCAATCTCATGATTATGTTGGCGTACGTTATCATGGGACACTCTGATTGGAAGAACGCACAGGTCAAAATCTTTTCCGTTTTCCCGGAGGAGGAAATGGAAGAGCAAAAAGCCAACCTCATAGAGCTTATCAAAGCGGGACGACTGCCGATCTCCCCAAACAATGTGAACCTGCTGGCTCAGAGACATGAAGTCCATGTTAAGGATATCATCAACGAACGATCCAAGGATGCGGATCTCACCATCGTCGGGTTTAGAAGCGAGGCGCTGAAACAGCTCGGGAACAAACTGTTTCAAGGGTACGATGCGGTCGGCAACGTGCTGTTTGTCAACGCCGTGAAGAAGAAAGAAATTAGTTAAGATCGTGGCCACTACCAACGGATTGGGAAGAACTCTGCTTCAAGCAGATTCCATACGTTTCTAAAACCCCTATCCTCGTCAGAGCGCAAAAAACAGGCGTTTTTCGGCCAGTATCGCTGTAAATCCATTAAAATAGGTATCTCAGGCCGAATATCGCTTGACAAACGGTAGTGGGCGCATTATATTTACCATGTTGCCTTTGCGACGATTGTTCTTTCAAAACTGCATGTACATTGATTTTGGAGCCAACCCGAAATTCAATGTTAACCCTGTCTTTCCAAATCTCCTGAGAGAGCGCCCGATACCCTCGGGTTTGGAGGTTTGAAAAGTATGAGTTCGCTAAATAATTGTTGGCGGCTCAGTGTGAATCACATTGCAAGGAGAACAATCATGACAAAAGCTGAAATCGTCGCCCGCATGGCCAAAGACACAGGCATGCCGAAAACGAAAGCTGAAAAAGCGCTGAACACCTTCGTCGACTGTGTGACGGGTACCCTGAAGAAGGGAAAATCGGTTACCTTGGTTGGTTTTGGCAGCTTTGTAGTGTCCAAGCGTAAAGCTCGCGCGGGACGTAACCCGCAGACCGGCGCGACAATCAAGATCGCCGCTGCCAAGGTGCCCCGTTTCCGTGCAGGCAAAGCTCTAAAGGACGCAGTCCGCAGAGGTTAAGTCGCTCACGCTCGCTTCGTAACAAGCAGGAGCGAAGAAGGTCCCCGCGCCTTGGTGCGGGGACCTTTCCTTTTTACCCTTGTTTAAAATAGAACCGACCGTTAAATTGTAACTTCTAGTTCATATCTTGAAAACCTCAATATACTACTCATGGAGAACCATATCATGAAATCTGCCTTCCTTGCATTTTTGGCAACCGTCCTGGTAACACCACTGTTGCTCGCTCAGGGAAAAGCGAATCTCGACTCTGACAAACAGAAGGTGGCGATCATGCCGTTTGATGTGGTGAAAATTGCCAACTCGGTGAAGGGCCGTTCTTCCTATTCTATTGATGCAACCGGTGTTAACTATGAATCGACCCCCAATGATGTTTTCGCGGACGTCGATGCCGTGGCGGCATTTGGGGAAGGTGCCATGCAAAAAGTTGTAAACGCGTTCGTCAAGCTCAAGAGGTTCACTATTTTGGATCGTACCGCGATGGAAAATATCATGAAGGAACAGAATTTTCAGATGTCCGACAATGTATCCAATGCGGTCGTCAACGCAGGCAACATGCTTGGTGCGCGATATATCTGCCAAGGACAGCTCCAGCAGGTTTCTTCCACGGAAACCAGCAAAGGAAGCGGAATTTATTACGCAACCGTGGAGCTGCAAATTCGCATTATCGACGTTGAAACGGGTGAGATTACTGCTTCCAAAGATTTTAAAGGAGAATCCGGCAGCAAGATGAACCGCTTGGAAGCGTGTTACGACGGACTAAACGAAGCGGAAAGTAAAATCTACACTTGGCTGCGCACCGCGTTTCCCGTTGAAGGAGAGATTCTTGAAATCGGCTCGAAGGGTAAGGGAAAGAAAGCATCGATGATGATCACAATCACGGCAGGCAAAGACCTCGGCGTTCGACCCGGTGATGTTTTTCGAGTCTATACCGAGAGTGAGGTGGAAGTCGCGGGTAAACTACGGAAGCGAACCGTCGACGTAGGCATGATGAAAGTTGTGAGCGTGAATGAAGACGGATGGTCCTCCGTGTGTGATCCGGGAAAAAGCGGAAAAGACATTCAGGCAAAATACGACAGTGGTGTTAAACTCAAGGTCGTGCAGACAAAAAAATAAACTAAAATATGACGTCCGCGGTATATTGGACGATACAGAAGCCTACGTTCGTTTACTCATAACGCCAAAAAGGTATCTACGATGCCTCATTTGAAGATTGGCGTTTTTGCCTCCGGCACCGGTTCCAACTGCAAGGCAATATTTGAATCGATAAAAAAAGAATTACTGGATGCTTCTATCGGTGTTGTGATTAGCAATGTGAGTGATGCACCGATACTGGACTGGGCGACAGAACAAGGAATTCCGGCTAAGCACATAAGTTCGGATCAATTCAACGAATTGGACAAATTTCATGAGCATCTTTTGTCCACGCTGAAAAAACGACAAATCAACTTCATCGTCCTTGCGGGATATATGAAAAAAATCGGACGACCTATTCTCACGACGTACACGAATCGCGTTCTCAATATCCACCCGGCACTGCTTCCTTCGTTTGGCGGCAAAGGCATGTATGGCCGTCAGGTACATCAAGCCGTGCTGGAATATGGCGCCAAAGTCACCGGAGTTACGGTGCATCTGGTCGATGCCGAATACGATCACGGACCGGTTGTTTTGCAGGAGCCGGTGAGAGTGCATCCCAACGATACCGTTGACACTCTTGCAAAAAGGGTTCTTGATATGGAACATCAGGTTTATTGGCGTGCGTTGGATTTGTTCTCAAAGAATCAAATCGAAATTCACGGACAAAAAGTAGTTTTCACAAACCAAAAGGAGGACAGAGATGAGTAAAATGATGGTTGGATGGATTGTCGGGTGCCTTATTCTTGCACCGGCTATCCGGAGCCAGGGAAAAACGTCGATTGATGCGGAAAAACAAAAGGTTGCAGTGATGCCGTTTGACGTCGTGAAAATTGCCAACTCTGTCAAAGGTCGAAGCACCTATGAAGCCGGCAAGGAAGGTGTGAAATATGAATCGACGCCGGATGACGTGTTTGCCGATCTCGATGCTGTCAAAGCTTTCGGAGAAGCCGCCACGCAAAAGGTGGTCAATGCCTTCGTGAAGTTGAGCAGGTTTTCAATGCTCGAAAGATCAGCTATCGAAAATCTGATGAAGGAACAGGATTTTCAGATGTCCGACAATGTTTCCGAAGCCGTGGTGAATGCCGGCGGCATGGCAGGTGCCAGGTATATCTGCCAGGGACAACTGCAGCAGGTATCATCTACAGAGCTGAAGGACCCGAAAAAGGGCAAGCCTCTCGGTATGTATACCGCAACCGTTGAAATTCAGATTCGCATTATAGACGTAGAAACGGGAGAAATCACGGCATCCAAAGACGTCAAAGGAACCTCCGGAACTGCCCTCTTCGGTGTCGGAGTGGGAAAAACGAACCGTCAGGAAGCCTGCTACGATGCCCTCAACGATGCGGAAAAAGATATTTATAAATGGCTAACGTATGCGTTTCCGGTGGAAGGGGAGATTTTCGAAATCAACAAGACCAGTAAGAAAGAGGGGGCCACCAGGGTCACTATTACGGTTGGAAAAGACATCGGTGTCCGTAAGGGTGACTCGTTCAGGGTCTACATCGAAAGCGAAGTTGAAGTGGCCGGCAAGATGCGCAAGAAAACAACGGATGTGGGAAAACTGAGCGTAAAGAGCGTGAACGAAGATGGATGGTCTTCCATTTGTGAAGTGGAGAAAGGCGGAAAAGACATTCAACAAAACATTGACTCAGGTGTTAAACTGATGGTCGTTCAAACCAAAAAGTAAATAGAACCACACCACTTGGATAAAGCTCCCGATCGACATCGGGAGCTTTTTTTTATCCCTTTATGACGACGTTCACTAGTTTATCCGGGACCACAATGATCTTGACTATTTCTTTGGAGTCCAGCCATTTCGTAAGATGCTCTTTGGCCTTCCTTTCCAGATCTTCTTTCGACATCCCTTTGGGAGACATCATTCGCTCGCGGACCTTCCCATTGATTTGAAGAACCACGGTCACCTCGTCATCCACGGTTAACTCAGGATCGAATTCGGGAAATGATTCGTACGCCAGCGATTTATCATGACCGAGAATTTCCCAAATCTCTTCGGCAAGATGCGGTGCGAACGGGGCAAGAAGCAGGACGAATGGTTCGATGACTGTTCTTGGACGTTTTTCCAACGGGGTAAACTCGTTAACAAAAATCATCATCTGCGCGATGGCCGTGTTGAAACTCAGACTCTC
This sequence comes from Bacteroidota bacterium, assembly GCA_020438245.1. GTDB lineage: Bacteria > CLD3 > CLD3 > SB21 > SB21 > JAGQUY01. The sequence continues at coordinate 1,800 of JAGQUY010000027.1, read as the reverse complement.
AATATCCTCTGACACTTTCTTTATGGTCTTATGCAGAACTTTCTTTTGTTCTGCCGTGGGATCATCAGGTGAGACAGCAGGACTTAACTTTCCGTCCGGCCCCACATACAACCTCCACGCTCTTTGCAGAAAACGGTAAACACCTTCCACGCCCCGGGTACTCCAGGGCTTGGTCTGAGTCAGAGGGCCCATGAACATTTCATAGAGACGTACTGAGTCAGCTCCGTATTCATTGATGATATCGTCGGGATTGACAACATTGCCTCTTGATTTGGACATCTTCTGCGAATCCTCCCCGAGGATGAGTCCCTGATTGATCAATTTCATGAACGGCTCTTTGGTGGAAACGTACCCCAGATCGTAAAGAACCTTATGCCAAAATCTGGCATATAGCAAATGAAGGACGGCGTGTTCGGCCCCACCAATATAAGTGTCTACCGGCATCCAGTATTTTTCCTTCTCCGGATCACAAAATTGCTGATCGTTCTTCGGATCACAATACCTCAGATAATACCAACAGGAGCCGGCCCATTGGGGCATGGTATTGGTTTCCCGCCGTGCTTTCCTGCCGGTTGCTGCATCGGTCGTATGAACCCAATCCTCAATGGTTGCCAACGGCGATTCACCGGTGCCGGCCGGCTTGTAGGATTGAACATCGGGCAATCTCAACGGCAACTCCGATTCCGGCAGTGGAGAAATGGTTCCGTCCTCCAGATGGTTGACAGGAAACGGCTCGCCCCAATATCGCTGACGTGAAAAAAGCCAGTCCCGAAGCTTGTACTGTATTTTTCTATGCCCCCGTTTTTCTTTTTCCAACCACTCGATCATTCGATTTTTCGCAGCATCCATGTTGAGGCCATCCAGGAATCCGCTATTCACTGCAGGACCATCCCCCAAATAGGCTTTCCCTTCAAAATCTGCCGGCGGCTCAACGGTCCGAATAATCGGGAGATTGAATTTTTCTGCAAAATCCCAATCTCGCTGGTCCTGGCCTGGTACCGCCATAATTGCCCCTGTCCCATAGGAGACCATGACATAATCCGCTATCCAAACGGGTATCTTTTTCCCATTGGCGGGATTTATCGCGTGAGCACCGGACCATACGCCTGTCTTCTCCTTGGCCAACTCCGTTCTCTCCATGTCGCTCTTCAAGGCTGCTCCCCTTTTGTATTCTTCGACGACGGTCTTTTGAGGAGGTGTAGATAGTTGATCAACCAATGGATGTTCCGGAGCAAGAACCACATAGGTTGCACCGAATATTGTATCAGGTCTCGTCGTAAAAACCCGTATTCTGTGCTTCGTATCAGCAACCTCAAAATCAATCTCGGCACCTTCGCTCTTCCCGATCCAATTACGCTGCATTTCCTTCAGGCTATCCGACCAGTCCAGCAAGTCCAAATCCTCCAGCAGACGATCCGCGTAGGCAGTAATTTTCAACATCCACTGACGCATCGGCCGGCGAATTACGGTAAAGCCTTTTTCTATTTGCTCCGGAACTTCTTCGTTGGCTAGAACGGTGCCCAGTTCAGGACACCAATTGACCGGCACTTCGGAGATATAGGCCAGTCCTTTATCATAAAGCTTCAAAAAGATCCATTGGGTCCACCTATAGTAAGAGGGATCCGAAGTTGCCACTTCACGATCCCAATCATAGGAGAAACCAAATCGTTTCATTTGCCGCCGAAAATTGTCGATGTTCTGCTGGGTGGTAATGGCAGGATGAACACCGGTCTTGACGGCGTATTGTTCCGCCGGTAGCCCAAACGCATCCCAACCCATAGGGTGCAGCACATTGAATCC
>JAGQUY010000026.1 GCA_020438245.1 Bacteroidota bacterium | reverse complement strand
GGCTCAGGCCTATCGCGTTATTTCCGTTAAGATAAGGACCCGTTTTAAAGGTGTTGGCTCAAAACGTAATGGCGATATCGCGAACACCGCAGGGCATGATTCTTATACCATAATCCCCGCCGCAAGAAAAGATTATCATTAAACAAAGTACTATACGAAATCGTTGATTTTTATTAAGTTTTATGCTAGTCTGAATTAATGGCTCAACTCGGGAGCAAAGGAGACTGATATGAATCTTGTACATGGAGTTGATGTAAGCTATTGGGAACCACGCATCGATTGGCGGGTCGTGCGCACCCAGGGATTTCGATTTGCCCTCATTCGCGCCACATCCGGGGTTGGGTATGTGGACCCGAAATTCAAGTCTCATTGGGAGGGCGCGCGCACGGAAGGTCTTCTACGAGGCGCATACCACTACTTGATCGCTACTCAGGATGCCAAACAGCAGGCTGACCTTTTTATTTCAACCATCAGCGCGGATAGGGGAGAGCTTCCGCCCATTATCGACCTCGAAGATAAGTATAACGAGAATGCTTCGAATTCAAAGATCATCGATACCTGTAAAGCCATTTTGGATCGGGTGGAAAAGGCGTTTGGCGTCAAGCCGATGATCTACTCTCGCACACAATATCTAAATGTCCATGTTTCGAAAAGCGGGAAAGCGCCATCATGGGCGAAGGATTATCCGCTTTGGGTGGCGCAATATCCGTATGTTTTTTCGCCGGATACCATGCCGAACAAGAACATGCCCACGCAGGCTGCAGGCTGGCAGGATTGGATGTTTTGGCAATACTCCGAAACAGCGCTTGTCAATGGCGTTACAAACGAGAATGGCAGTCCCACCGAATGTGACCTGAACTGGTTCCGCGGTACCGAAGAAGAACTGTATGCGTTTGCCAACATAAAACCCAAAGAGCCCGTAACATACACGGTCAAAGATGGCGACACGTTCAAATCCATTGCGGAGAAGTACAAGATCACGGTTGAGGAACTTCTCACTGCCAACCCTGAACTTCTTCAGAAAGGCGCCAAGTTGGCAATCCCTGTGCCGACCATCTCAAAGCCAATTGCGAGCGATACGGCGGTCAGCAACAAAGCGACTTCTTCCACGAAGACTTACACCGTCAAACAAGGCGACACTGTCGGGTCCATTGCCGCAAAATACGGCGTGACAGTCGATGCGATCAAAGCCATCAACCCGAATCTGACAAATCCGAATCTTATCTACGTGGGTCAGGTGATCGTCATCCCATAATATGTTTTTAGATGGACATCCCCGCCTCATTCGACGGGGATGTTTGATTCTGTTTTCTGATAGCGAATCGTACTCCCAGGCAACTCTTGGATAGCATCAAAGTAAATGACAAAGGAAGGCGAGTGGCAATGGCAAAACAACCTGAAAATCCAAAAACCGAGCCGGACTCTCAAAGAATAAATCAAAAACTTGAAAATAAAAAGCGTTTCGAAGAGGCAGTATCAGACGCGCAGTATTTGCTTATCTACGCTTCGAGCAATTGTCCAAATGACATTAATGCTTCGACCGTGGAAAAATTGATTTCCATCAGGCGTCGTGTCGAAAACGATGAGGAGGTCAGCGCCAGGGAAGAAGCTTCCTTTTGGACGGCTTATCAGGAAATTTGGAATCTGGTGAAGCCTGTTACTGCCGAAAGTGTCAAAGCCAACCTTTCACTCGAAAGCACATTTTTGAGCAGATTATTTTCCGGCTTTCCATCGTTTGCCCGCCGCTTGGGTATTGCTCCAACCAGCAAGGCTGGGAGGTCCGCCAATCGTTACAGTGTATTGACGGTAGGAATTTTGCTTGTTTTGGTGTTGATTCAGGCGTATTGGGTGGTCGGGAATCAATTGATAGGTCAATTGACCGATTTGCTGCAAAAAGAAACGGAACTCAATGCGCAGATCCTCGATAACCAAAGAGAATACACGGCGCTGGAAGTGCTCTACAAACAGAACGAGATTGATTCAGAGACCTACAAGGCGAACGGCGAATTCACCTTTTATAACTCTCCTGAATGGGAGCGGGATACTCTCGAGAATAGGGCTAAAAACCAGCAGCTCGAAACGGATCTGGAATTGTTGAAGACCCAACTTGAGCGGAATTCAGCAATCTTGTTGATCTGGAGCGGTCCGTGGGATTGGCTGATTCAAGAAGACTCCAATCCAATTGTTCCAGTGACCGGAGTCGGCGGCGCCAGCGAACAGTCAAACCTGACCACTGTGGATAAATATGTACTGCAGATAGAGAGTATTCAAGGACAAATCGATTCGATCGACGAATACCTGGCAAATGACCCGAATGGCGAAAATGAAGCCCAGCAGCTTAATAGCAAATACGACCCCCAACTTGAACGCAACGAAGAGCAGTTGGGAAAACTTTATACTGAAAACAGCGATCTGTACGTGCGCGAAGCGGAGATTCAAAGCCAGATGGAGGAGATAAATGCCCAGCAGAGCAAGATCTTAAACGGTACCACCACCGTTGAAACACTGACTGATGAACTGAATGCACAGCGGACTGCTTTGCGAACGCAAAAAGCAGCGATCGAACAGAAGATCGCTGAGATCACAAGCCAGTTGAGCGAAATCCAAAATTCGGCAGAACCTGATGAAAGTGCCAGGAGTGCACTTCAGGCGCAATTGACCGGTTTGCAGACGGAGCAGAAAACGATCGAAGGTCAGATCGCCAAGATCGAAAATCAACTGAAAGCCCTCTCAGGGAACGCGGATGCCTTGAAGGAATTAAATGCCGAACTGGATACCCTGTCAGCGAAGAAGAAGCTCAATAATGAACAGATCCAATCCATTCAATCGGAGAATGGAAAACTTTTGGACCAGCGTATTCCTGGCGGTGAGATCGTCCTTCAGTGGCGTGAAGAAAAACAACGTCTGGTCGATGAGCTTAATTCGTTGACGAGACAGGTTCAGGCTGAGACCAGACGCGAGACTTCACGTCAGGCGCAATTGGCTGGGACGTTCGTGCTGGTAATTTTGCAGAGCTATATCCTTCCGCTGCTTTATGGAGTTTTGGG
>JAGQUY010000025.1 GCA_020438245.1 Bacteroidota bacterium | reverse complement strand
ATGATGCCCGAAATGGATGGCTTTGAGGTTTGCCGCCGTATCAAATCCGACGAAACGACGCGAATGACCCCTGTCATCATGGTGACGGCGCTGGACAAGGTGGACGATAATGTCAAGGGAATTGAAGCCGGGGCTGATGACTTTTTGACGCGGCCCTTTGACGGTACGATTCTGACCGCTCGTACGAAGGCATTGCTTCAGTCGAAAGAGCTTAACGATGAGGTCCTCCAGTTGGAACAGACCAAGGAAGATTTGCGAAAAATGATCGTTCATGATCTCCGCACTCCGATCACATCCATCAAGATGTCACTGGAACTTCTACGAAATCAAATGGATGCGATTGACGAAAAACAGGAGGAGTTGATTCAAATTGCTGCTGCCGATGCCGAAGATGCGCTCTTGTTGATTAATAATATCCTGGACCTCAGCAAGATGGAAGCACACAAAATGGAGGTTCGGAAAGAAGATACGTCCATTTCGGAGATGTTTCGTGAGACGGTTGCACGGGTGAAGCCCTTGACGGCCCGTCAGGGATTGTCGCTCGAGATAAAAGAAGAAACTGAAGACGTGTATTGCGAAATCGATAAACATCTCATCAGCCGTGTTCTGACCAACTTGTTGAGCAATGCGTTCAAGTTTGCGGAGAAGAAATCCTCCGTCATTTTGTCGGTGAAACAATTTGAGGACGGTAAAGTCGAGATTGGGGTGGTTAACAAAGGGCAAACGATTTCCAAAGCCGATCAAAAGAAGATCTTTGAGAAGTTCGGCCAAGGGGCGGATGATAAGGTCAATTTGGGAACCGGATTGGGGCTCACGTTCTGTAAATTTGCCGCGGAGGCACATGGGGGATCCATTCGCGTCGAATCTCCGCCGCCCTATTATAAAACCGGCGCCGGATTCTTTGTGACGCTGCCGTTGCGATGAATGAAGCATTTCCCAAGCAACTGAGAATACGGGACTCGGCAACCATTGACGGACTTTTTCAACGCGGGAAACGAATCAGCGGAAAGAACGTATACGTGATCTACCGACCCTCGGAAAAGGTGCGGCTTGGTGTGATCTGCGGGCGTCGACTTGGCAATGCTGTCCGGCGCAATTATGTAAAACGCATTCTCAGAGAAATTTGTCGCAAGAACAAGTCCTGCTTTGGTCGGTTTGAAGTCTTGTTGATTGCTCAACCCTCGATTCATGACTCGTCGTATGAAGACATTTGCAAGGAAGTGGTGATGCTTGCCGGAAGGCTGAAGTGAGCGGTACGCTTTTCATAGTCGCCACTCCGATCGGCAATTTGGAGGATATGTCGTATCGGGCCGTTCGGATTCTCTCCGAGGTTGACTTGATTGCTTGTGAGGATACGAGGCAGACCGGCGTGTTGCTCAAACACTATGGAATTCAGGCCCGCTCCCTGACCAGTTTTTTCGAGCATAACGAAATAAAGAAGACAGCTGAAGTGCTGGACCGCCTGAAACGCGGGGAAATGGTGGCAGTTGTTTCTGACGCCGGTACACCAACCATCAGCGACCCTGCATTTCGGCTCGTCCGTGAAGCCCGACAGGGGGGATTCACGGTAGTTACTATTCCCGGCCCCAGCGCAGCGATTGCTGCACTGTCTATATCGGGACTCCCAACTGACTCGTTTGTTTTTGAAGGATTCCTTCCGGTAAAAAAAGGCCGGCAAAGTCGCTGGAAAGCCCTTCAGCACGAAGATCGGACCATTATTCTGTATGAATCCCCGCACCGACTTCTAAGAATGCTTGACGAGGCTAGAACATACGTGGGCGAGCGTCCCACGGTGGTAGCCCGAGAACTTACCAAAAAATTTGAGGAAATTGTACACGGAACCCCTGACGAATTGATTGATCATTTTACAAAAAGACCCCCCAAGGGTGAGTTCGTTGTCTTGATCGCCGGAAAATCGTATGCAGCCAAGTTGGAGAAGGCGGCAATTGATTTGACATTAGAGGTGAAATTTGATAAATAGACGTGCTTTTAAAAAAGGGAGGTAGTTTTGTTTCAGTTGGTTTTCTTACCCGTGTTGGTTTTTGCGGTCGTAATTCACGAATGCGCACACGGCGTGGTCGCCAAATGGTGTGGAGACGACACGGCGTACCGGGAAGGACGAATTACCCTCAATCCGATCAAACATGTAGATTTGGTTGGGACTATTCTTGTACCGATTGTCCTGGCCGTTCTGAATGCCGGTATCCTGTTCGGTTGGGCGAAACCGGTTCCGGTGAACCCGAATAATTTCCGAAACGTGCGGCGGGACGACATATATGTATCGATGGCCGGGCCTGCGTCGAATTTTCTGATAGCCTTCTTGTCCGCCTTGGCCTTGGTGGCCGCATGGATGATTGCCAAAGCCGTGAACCCACAAAGCGGTGATGTAAGCCCTTTTGTCGAAGGATTGTTGCTCAATAGTATCAACATCAACCTCATTTTGGCCCTTTTTAACCTTTTTCCGATTCCACCGTTGGATGGCTCGCATGTTGTAGCCAGCCTTCTGCCGCCTCATTTGGGCGAACAATATCGCAGTCTCGGTTTTATGGGGCTATTTATCATGGTTGCCATGATGTCGCTTGGCATCATAGACACCGTAATGAGTCCAATATTTCTTTACCTCAGGAATATCCTGCATTCGCTGATTATTACTCTGACCAGTTGATGGATCTTTCGTTTAACGAACATCTTCTCCATTTACGCTATCCATTCATTCTATCAGACTCCCGGATCGACAC
>JAGQUY010000024.1:363-2298 GCA_020438245.1 Bacteroidota bacterium | reverse complement strand
TGTTATAGACGTAGTACTGACCTTCGCGGGATTTGTCGAAAAAAGACAGGGCCGCATGCGTGTGAAGATACTTCGAAGATTGCACACGAGCTCCCAAGGCGTGACCAGCAAAGGGATTCAACGTCTTGACTGTGCCGTCGGCGGGCGGCAAGGATCCGAAAAAGGCCATCACGCTGTATTGATCGCCTGCCGCATAATCGAGGCGAACAGCATCGGCAGTGACAAAGCGAACGGCCCCGGCAATAGCTTGTCGGCCCACTCGAGTTTCAAAACGGTAGTCATCCGTCTTCCTGTACCACTGTGCGTACAGGTTATAAATCCGGTATTCCGGGTTGTTGTTCGTTTCAGTTCCGAAATCATGGCTCGTTCTCAAGTAACCGTGAACAGAGAGCTCCGGCGTACCGACACCGTACGCGTGGAACATCGCTGTTTGATAGGCCTTGAAACTGCCGGAAGTTGACGAGTCGATGAACTGGTTCTCCCAGGAATAGACCGATGAAGAGAACCGGGCATCAAGCGTCTGCGCAGCAAGAGAAGATCCGGCCCAGGCAAGCAAGACCGCTAACAGGACGTTAGTTCGTTTCATGAGATGTCCCCGGGAAAGGTTTATTGGAATTTACCACAGAAAAAAGTCCGTCGCAAGACGGACGTTGATTTTTGGTCATTGTTTGTTGCACGAGATTTCCGGTTCAGGGCTTGGATCGAATTGTGCAAGGCGAACAGATGTTCAAAGAACGATCCTTACAAAATTCTGACACTTTCTAAGGCTAAAGTTAATCCCTGACAACATAAAAACAATGACATATATCATAATCGGTCGTCTGGCGTCCGCATACGGCTTTAGGAGGCTGATAGAATGTCTATTGGATATATCTAAGTTGTTTATTATCAATTAATAACAAAGCATGGGAGTTTTCCCGGCTTCTCCCGCCTCGAAATACAATAAAAAACGCCCGCCGCGAGGGCGAGCGTTTTTCAAGGCAAAGATTCAGAGAAAATCTATGGACGAGTACCCGTCGGGGTTCCGCCCATTGCTTCAATTGAATCGTAAATCAATTGAGCAGCGTATTTGTAATTGTGATATCCATAACCCTTGGATCGAACCACAAGGAAATAGTTATACAAAGCACCGGCATGATCCTTTGGAATGGAAATCGAGATATTGCTGCTCGACCAGCGACCGGTCGTCGCATTGAACGAGGGAACACGCTGACGGCGAACCGCATCATGATAAATGTTCGCGAAGCGGGTTGTTGCATTGCTGCTCAGTGTGGGATCTGAAGTGGAAGCAACCGAGTCGTTTGCCGCACCGCTGTTGTCAGTCTGACTCAGCAGACCGTCCGTCGCATTCGGAACCGCACTGAGGTCATACGTATTGAACATGTCTTGCAGTTGTTTCAACAGCGTTTCAAGATTTGCAACCGACGTCGTCTGGATTCCATCGATGCTCGTTGCACCGACGTGGCAGCCGCTCTGCGCGCAGGTCTCGACAGCCGGTTTGAAATCATGATTGGCATAATTGTCATTCGCCGAAATCGGCCGCATATGACAATTCACGCAGGCTTTTGTGAGCACGGTTACGTGGGTCGAACTGGAGTACGTCTTTCCGCTGAATTCGTATCCGCCTTTGCCAGAATACAAATCTCCGCCGGGACCTTCGTGCGGACCCCAGTAGCGGGAGGTCAGGCCCACATTGGTTGCACTGATGTAATCCGTTACGTCCTTGCGTGATTTATGACAATAGAAGCAAATATTGCCCGTGCCATAATTCGGCAATTGTGTTCCATCCGCGGTCAGGACCGCCGAGCTTTTTTCAATGTATGCACCGCTGGTCGTGCTGACCTGCCAGGGGAAGTTGCCGGCCGTATAAACAGCATCGTTATGTTGGCTGTTAGCATCGTCTTGACGAACGTGGCAAGTGAAGCAGTGGATCTG
>JAGQUY010000024.1:0-141 GCA_020438245.1 Bacteroidota bacterium | reverse complement strand
TGTATTGGGTCCAGATACCCTGGGTATTGTGACAGGGTCTCAAACAGACATAGGCATCCAGTCCATCTGTACCGTTGGCGCCATTCGTCCCGTTGGTGCCATCGGCACCGGCAGGTCCCCTCGGACCTTCGCAACTACTGA
>JAGQUY010000003.1 GCA_020438245.1 Bacteroidota bacterium | reverse complement strand
AATTGGTAGACGCGCAGGATTCAGGATCCTGTGGGGGTAACCCCGTGAGGGTTCGAGTCCCTCCTCGAGCATGATGGCCCGACCCGTGGGTACGGTTTTCGGCCCGACAATGCCCACGTGCTGGAATTGGTAGACAGGCTGGTTTGAGGGACCAGTGCCGGAAACGGCGTACAGGTTCGAGTCCTGTCGTGGGCACTTTTTCAGCGGCAGGCCGGCTCATTGGTCGACGATGAACGGCGTGGCTGGGTACGCGCCCGTAGCTCAATTGGATAGAGTGTCGGCCTCCGAAGCCGAAGGTTGTGGGTTCGACCCCCGCCGGGCGCACAGTTAGTCAAAAACGTCTGGAACATGGAGATTTTATGGCTGAACGAATTACCAAACGAGCAGACGACTACGCTCAGTGGTATTTAGATGTGGTGCTACAGGCCCAGTTGGCCGACTATGCCCCCGTTAAAGGATGTATGATCATACGGCCTAACGGTTATGCAATTTGGGAAAATATTCAGAAAGCGCTCGATGGTATGTTCAAAGATACCGGTCATGTGAATGCATATTTTCCGCTCTTCATACCGGAAAGCTTCATGATGAAGGAAAAAGAACATGTCGAAGGATTTTCACCCGAGTGCGCTGTTGTCACTCATGGCGGTGGAAAGAAGCTGGAAGAGAATTTGTATGTCCGCCCAACCTCGGAAACGATTATCTGGAGTATGTATAAGAAGTGGATTCACTCCTATCGGGATCTGCCGATTCTGATCAATCAATGGGCCAACGTGGTTCGATGGGAGATGAGGACGAGGTTATTCCTGCGCACTACGGAATTCCTTTGGCAGGAAGGCCACACCGCTCACGCAACGTACGAAGAAGCCGAACAAGAAGCTCTCAAGATTCTGGAGATATACAGGCATTTTGCGGAAGACTACATGGCAATTCCGGTATTCCACGGAAAGAAGACGGAATCGGAGAAATTTGCCGGCGCGCTGCATACCTATTGCATCGAAGCCATGATGCAGGATAAAAAAGCGCTACAAGCCGGAACCTCGCATAACTTGGGGCAGAATTTTGCCAAGGCCTTTGAAGTTCAATTTCAGGATGAGAAGAGTGATCTCCAGTATGTCTGGGCGACCAGTTGGGGAGTGAGTACACGTCTTGTTGGTGCCCTGATCATGGCACACAGCGATGACAACGGGCTCGTATTGCCGCCAAAACTGGCGCCAACGCAAGTGGTCATTGTACCCATATTCAAAGATGTTGATGAAAAAACGCAGACAGTCGAAGCTGCACAAAAACTCAAGGCGGCACTTTCTGCGGAAAGCGTTCGGGTTCACATTGACGATCGGGATCAATACCGCCCGGGATGGAAGTTCAACGAATGGGAATTGAAGGGCATTCCCGTCCGCGTCGAAATCGGACCAAAGGATCTTGCAGCCGGAAACGTCGTTTGCGCCCGTCGGGACAAACCGGACCGTTCTGAAAAAGTTACGATGGCAATGGGAGGTGCCGCGAGCGGCATTGTCAAGCTGCTGGCCGATATCCAGAAGAATTTGTATGATCGTGCGAAACTATTCCGGGATGCGAATATCTTCGATGTAGAAAATTATGATCGACTGAAGGAGTTGATGGAGAAGGAAGAAGGTTTTGCCCGATGTTTTTGGGCAGGATCCTCGGAGGACGAGGCCAGAATCAAAGACGAAACTAAAGCCACCATCCGTTGTATTCCGGTTGATCAATCCGGCACAGAAGGCGTTTGTATCTTTACCGGCAAGAAAACCACAACTCAGGTATTGTTCGCCAAAGCATACTGATGGGTCTTCACTTTTCCGATCTTGGGCAAGGCATGCCCGTTGTACTTATTCACGGCTATCCGCTCAGCCACGAGATCTGGCAAAAACAACATTCTCTTCAAAATCAATTCAGATTATTGATACCCGATCTTCCGGGCTTTGGCAGATCTCCGGCGCAACCACTTGATTCCCTGTACGAGTATGGCCGCATCCTTATGGCTTGGTTGGACTCCCTGTCTATTAAGCAGGCTGTATTTGTCGGGCACTCAATGGGCGGGTACCTGACGTTGGCAATGCTTGAACAACATCGCGAAAGATTTGTCGGAGCTGGGTTGGTTTGTTCTCAGGCCGGAGCAGATTCAGAGGATGCGAGAGATGCCAGGTTCAAGACGATTGACAGAGTGAGGGAGGAGGGAACGTCTTTCATTCCGGATCTTATGTTGGGCAAGTTGTTTGCCGCCTCGCAACCAGGAAAGCAATCGCCCGAGTCGTCAAATGTATCTGCGATCATGAGGGGAGCATCCGAGTCCGGAGTTGTATCCGCGCTAAAATCGATGGCTGCACGGAAGGACCAAATTGACCTTCTAAGAACTACCCCGGTGCCCATGCTGTTCATTGCGGGCAAACAGGACCAACTGATTTCTCCTGAAAAGTCGTACGAGATGAAGAAAGCCAATCCTGGCGCCTTCTATTGTGAAATAGAAGATGCCGGCCATATGGCCATGATGGAGCAACCCGCGTCGGTCAATGTGGCACTGCGCGAATTTATCTCTTCGTTATAACCCCAGACCCAGCTGTTCGCTCAAAATACCAGCGCAAAAAGTCCTCCGGTGCACGGTCGACAGTCCGTGAGTCCTCAGGGCTTCGACGTGTTCTGGCGTCGGGTAGCCTTTGTTTTTAGCAAAGTAGTATTTGGGAAAAATTCTGTCGTATTCAACCATGAGTCGGTCGCGGGTTACCTTGGCCAGAATACTTGCGGCTGCGATCGTAAAACTCTTGGCGTCTCCCTTTATAATAGCCCTTTGTTTATTGCCATATTCGTGATTTTTTGGACACGGCTCCATATGGCCGTCGACGAGCACGTAATCTGCCTTGATCGGTAGTTTCTCCACACATTCACGCATACCCATCAGAGACGCCTGCAGGATATTGATCCTGTCGATCTCTTCATGACCGATAATTGCTATGTGATAGGCCAGGGCTTTTTGCTGAATGAGCTCGAAAAAATGTTCGCGCTCACTTTCGACGAGTGCTTTCGAATCCGTGACGCCCTCGATGAGGGCATGCTTTTCAAAGACAACGCCTGCAACTACAACAGGACCTGCCAGCGGTCCCCGTCCGGCCTCGTCCGTGCCGACGATACGACTGAATCCGTGATCCCAGAGTTCCTCTTCATGATGCAGCATGGTGCTCATAAAAACAAAAGGGGTTGAACAACCAAGTATTCAACCCCTGTTCCGCTAAGTTTCGGAATTATGCTTCCGACGGGTCCTTTTGCTGGCTTGCGTTATATTCTTCCACCAGACGGGCCTCTTTGGCCTTTTCAAACTCCGTCGACGAAAGGACGATTTTCTTGTTATCCTTGTCGAATTCAATGACCACCAGAGACAGTTCAGTTCCTTCCGGAACCGCCTCTGCATTGTCGCCCTTTTCCGGTTTGGGAAGGTGGGACATGGGTACGAACCCTTCCACACCCAGAGGCAGTTCGACAATTAATCCTTTTTCAATATGGCGAATAACCTTTCCGGTCGTCTCCGTGCCGGATGAATAAGCTTCGATGAATCCGTCCCAAGGGTTTTCAGAAATGTGTTTGTGGCTCATTGAAATGCGACGATTGTCTTTGTCGATACCCATGATGACCACATCAATATCATCGCCTTTCTTGACGATTTCGCTTGGGTTTCGGACCTTTTTCGTCCACGAGAGATCACTTATGTGGACCAGCCCGTCAATTCCCGGCTCCAGCTCAACAAATACCCCGAAGTTCGTGAGGTTCCTGACCTTGCCCGTGTGCTTGCTTCCAACCGGATATTTGGTTTCGACTTCACTCCACGGATCGTTTTGAAGCTTCTTGATGGAAAGAGATATCTTACGTTCATCTGCAGCGATACTGACAACCTCGGCTTCAATTTCGTCGCCAATATTGAATATCTGCGAGGGATGTTTGACCGACTGATTCCAGGACATTTCGGAAATGTGGATCAATCCTTCAATTCCTTTCTCGATTTCAATAAAAGCTCCGTAATCGGTTATCGAAACGATCTTGCCCCGTACCATCGTATTGACAGGGTACTTCTTGGCGGCTTCCTGCCAGGGTTCCGGCTGCATTTGTTTCAATCCAAGGGAAATCCGGTCCTTTTGTTCGTTGAAATCTATGACCATGACCTGGACTTTTTCGTCCAACTTGACGATTTCCGAAGGATGCTTAACGCGGCCCCATGACATATCGGTGATATGCAGCAGACCATCAACGCCTCCGAGATCGATGAAAGCCCCGAAATCGGTAATATTCTTGACGGTTCCCTCAAGAATCTGACCTTTTTGGAGGTCGTTCAAAATGCGTTCACGCTGACCCTTGGTCGCTTCTTCGATCAAGGCGCGGCTGCTGACAACGATATTCTTTCTGAGGTTGTTGAGTTTGACAATCTTGAACTGCATTTCACGTCCCACATAGGCGTCAAAATCCCGGATGGGTTTGACATCGATTTGGGAGCCGGGAAGGAAGGAGTCAATACCCATGACATTTACCACCATGCCGCCCTTGATGCGCTTTTGGATGGTTCCGGAGACTGTTTCACCTGCGTCATGAATCTTAGTGATACGTTCCCACACGCGCATGAAGTCGGCCTTCTTGTGGGACAAAATAACTTGACCTTCTTTGTCTTCAATATTATCCAAGAAGACTTCAATTTCATTTCCGACTTTATATTGATCCAGGTTGGTACCGAATTCGGTAATAGGAATGATACCTTCGCTCTTGAATCCAATATCTACCTTCACTTCTTTTTCCGTGATGGCAAGGATCTTACCCTTGACAATTTCACCTTCCGAGATTGTGTGAAGAGTATTCTCATACAACGACTTGAACTCGTTATATTCGTTCTCGTCGTAATCCCCGTTGGATTCTTTGAATTGGGACAGGGGTATTACTTTTTTGCCGTAGTCCCGTTTGAGCTGAGTGGTTTTGGTTTCAGACATTATGTTGTTTATTTGCAAAGACCGCCTAAAGGGCACCCGGTCCTGACAAGACTCCTATGGTTAATCCCGCAAGCGGGGGTTTATGATGCGCCGGTGCCTAGGCGCAAAAATAAGGTTTCTATAAGGGCGTGAAATATATAGTAAGGAAGGGTGGAATGCAAGAAAAAAGAAGATCCCAGTTATTCGTTAACCAATGATATTCATGAGTTTAATTAGCGCGTCCGCAGGACGTGGGGATTCGTGCACGAGTTGCCTTCAAGTCGTCATAATCAGCCTGTATCATCTGGGAAGATCCGGACGTAGTCAGGATGTACAAACCGACTGTTTGATCCGGAGGCGGAGAGCCAAATATCCGCTCAAAATCTTCAGCGGGGTTAACCGATTCGTCAAGCCATTCATTGGACGGGTCCAACTCATTCCGAAGAACCACCGCATGAGTGTCGTAAAGCCAGCCTTCCTTCTTAATAATGGAGCAGGAGGAGCTACCAACCGACCAAAGATAGGTGATGGCGAGAGGTACTCCTATCCAGTTTTGATAGAAAATGACTGTCACCGATGCTGCGTAATCGTCTGAATTCTTCGGCAGGGCATTGGCTCTCCAGCGCCACGTCAGCAAAGGAAAATCTTTGAGGTTATAGCTGAAAGGTTTAACAAGGGAAATGGATACATTTCTCGCGGATGCTCTGAGGTAAGTATTTGCGGCGTCGCCCCCGATTTGATATATACGGTCTGCACGCATTCGATCATCATCCTGCTTCTTCCACCCCCAAGCTTTCGGAAAGTCCCCCGCATTTTGTGCACCAAAATCATCGATGAGGCACGACTCCTGTCCAAGCATCATGGCTTCCACGTATTCCGGATTGTAACCGCTGGATATCATATCGTCAAATCTCCTCAAGCGGTCGCGGATCAGACGCCACTCCGCAGTTCGAACGTCATAAATCTTCCAACCGGTGTCTCCCTGTATTAACCTGAGCGTACAACTTTGAAATTCGTTGTCTTGGAGGATTTTGAGAGTTAATTGCGCTTTGTCGCCGGTCTGTATTTCATTTTCGGTTCTGGCATCATTTGGGTGGGCATTGAGACCAGACTGGCCGTACCAGTCACGAATCTCGTTTGACACTCGGATTCGAGTGGCTGACATCAAACGGTTTTTCCACAGGGCACTGAGATTGACCCAATTATCATCAAATGACCGGCGAGTGATCTCATGCCAGTCAAGTAGTTCATCCACAGTCTCTGAACCCACCTCACCCATCGAACTATTGATTGGACGTTCCGCCAGCCAATGCATCAAGGCAGGCAGTTTCGTTTTTATCTGATACGATGCGCCGGACTCACTATTGCTTTGCGAACTCGCGCCGGCTAACCAGACAAAAAATAGTAGTATCACAGTTCCTCCTGCCAGAATTTCAATTCGACCAGTCCTTCGGACACTTCCAGGTAGCTTGCATGCCGGACCCAGTCGCCCAAGTTAATATACTGATGATTTCCAAAAGACTTCTGTATTGGCAAATGATGGTGTCCCATCACGACCACGTCAATACCGCATGCAAATTGCTCTTGTAGCCAAGGATCGATACTGTCATCGTCTCGGTATTTGTCAAAATGAAGGTCCTTATTCTTACTGTGATCGGAAAACCGTCGGCCAACAGGAAGGCCAACATCCGGATGGATCCAGCGATAAAAGGTACGACTCAGTGGATTATGAAAAAGGCGTTTAAGTAGCCGGTATCGCCGGTCCAGCGACGACACCCCGTCGCCGTGATGCAGGTGAATTTGAAGTCCGAACAGTCGAATGGTGGTGGGGGACCGGTAAACCGTCGCGCCCAGGTCGCGTTCGAATAGATCAAGAGCCCACTGATCATGATTGCCAAGGAGATAGTGGATGTCAACTCCGCTATCTTTGAGAAGAAGAAGTTCGTGATAGCCGGCCAGGCAGGATTTGGGAATGGCATGCCTATATTCAAACCAGAAGTCGAAGTAATCTCCCACAATATAAAGAGCCTGTCCGGTTTTACATACATGTTGAAAGAACGATCGAATGCGGCGCTGTTTGGCCGCCTCCTCATTGCCCGAACCGAAGTGCACATCCGATAGGAAATAAATCGGCCGCATCTAGCGTATGCCCTTCAAAGGCAGTTCGATGATAAATTCGGTTCCGTTCAGGTATTCGCTGTTGAAAAATATCCTGCCTTGATGTTTTTCAATGATGCTGTAACTGACCGATAAACCCAACCCAATTCCTTCGCCGATCTTCCGTGTTGTAAAAAAGGGATCAAAAACTTTGTCTCTGATTTCCGGTTTGATGCCGATGCCGTCGTCAATAATGCGAATCTGGATAAAAGAGTTCTTGCTCCCCCGGTAGATATCCTGAAGGGATAGATCCAGATCCTTGAGCGCGACACTTTCTACCAGTTTTGTTTCGACACGGAGGTGACCGCGATCCAGATCGAAAGAGTGGTCAATAGTGGGGTTCTTGAATTCCTTCAAAGCAAGCTCCTGGTAGTCGAGAATGGCTTG
>JAGQUY010000023.1:1602-2652 GCA_020438245.1 Bacteroidota bacterium | reverse complement strand
TCAAGGGAAAAGCAAACCGCCTACGATTTTGTTTTCGAGAACAAGACCCCCATTGAGGGTATTGACCAGACAGTTGAACTGCAACTGACCAACGGAGTTGTCACAAAGTACGAGTCTCTATTTAAACCACCTCTTCAGTTTGTCGCCCCCAAGGATCGTTGGTACCAGGAAACGCAGGATATTTCACAGATCATTCTACTCATTGCGTCTATCGTCCTTACGGCGATCTATTTCTTTATTCGGTTCCGACGAGGGGCCTTTGACTTCAAACTGGGTCTATTCTATGGTTCAATTGCCGGCCTCTGTTTTTCAGCGATGATTGGGCTGGAACTGATCCGCGTTAGCTGGCTGGGCACGCTTTTGGTGACCGTTTTTGCGGGCGGATTCTATTTTATCGTCACAGCCATCGCCGTATCTGTGTGTGCGTCCCTTGCGCGGGAGGCGTGGCCTGAAAAGTACCAGACATTTGAAGCCATTCGCCGGGGAAGGATATTGAATCAAAATACGGGAGTCGGGATTGTACGCGGAATACTTTGGGCCTTCATCACGCTTGGCCTGACCACTTTCATCATCCGATTTGTACCCGATTCTTCCGTTTGGCTCAACTCGCAGAGCACGGGAAAATACGACGTCAACGGCACGCTCTTCATTTTTGCGGCCGGCCTGTGGACTTCTCTGCTGGCTGTGCATTGCTACTTCCTTTTTCCTTTGACCATTGCACGACTTCGGACCAAGAGCACCTGGATTCTCTATTTGATCGGAATTCTCGTGGCTCTTGTTGCGCCCTATATCCTTGATGGAGCTGCCGGGCTGCCCACCAAACTCCTTTTGAGCCTTACCCTAGGAATTATCTACACAACCTTGCTGGTGAGGTACGATTTTCTCACGCTCTTTACTGCGGTTCTCATGAGCTATTTGATACAGGAAACCTCCTATATCTTTCTGATCGGCAACCCCGCTGATCTTGTTTGGCTTTTGTCAGCATTCGGAGCCGTTGGTGTGTTTGCCCTTTTGGCATTGTTCAGCGGACAGACTGGAAAAGATGTTCTG
>JAGQUY010000023.1:0-1540 GCA_020438245.1 Bacteroidota bacterium | reverse complement strand
GAGTTCGAAATTGCCCGTCATATTCAGGACAGTCTGCTTTGCCGCACGACGCCGTCCTTGCCGGTATTCGACATAGCCAGTTTTTGTGACCCGGCTTATGAAGTCGGTGGAGACTATTACGACTTTGTCCAGTTTCCGGGTCGGAGGATTGGCGTGGTCATCGGTGATGTCTCCGGAAAAGGAGTCTCCGCAGCTTTTTACATGACGCTCGCAAAAGGTATTGTTCAGACACAGGCTTTGATGACCCCGGAATCCACCAAAGAAACGCTTTCGCGGGTCAACGATGTGTTCTATCAGCAAATTGACCGTGGAAAATTCATCAGCATGATTTACGCGATCTTTGATTACGATCGTCATCGAATGATTATGTCTAGAGCCGGCCATAATCCAGTTCTCATCAAAAAGTCATCGAACGCTTCTCCTGAATCGCTGACGACGAATGGAATGGCGATCGGGTTGACCAAGGGAACCCTCTTTTCCGATGAACTCGAAGAGGTAGAGTTGTCCCTTAAACCCGGTGATTTGTATGTGTTCTACACCGACGGATTCCCGGAGGCCAGGAATAATGCGGGTAATGAATTCGGCGAAGAACGACTGGCGGATGTCATCCAGAAAAACAGTCATCTCAGAGCATCTGATATCGTTCAACAGGTTCGAACCGAAATCGGCACTTTCGTAGGAGACACGCCTCAGCACGATGACATGACAATGATTGTTGTCAAAATTCAATGAGTCTGGACTCCAATTGACAAAGTCTGTCGTCCTTCACACATTCTTGTTTTCCCTGTTTTCAGTCCTGTCGGTGTCGATGGTGCTGCCGTTTGTCAACCTTATTTTCGCCGGCCCGTCCTTGATACCGTTGCCGCAAATTTTTCCTGCAGATAAGCATAATGCGGTTGGTGTCTTGTGTGCACTCATCGGTCTCCTTTTTCTTGCAAAAAACATGTTTTATGTTCTGGCACAACGTGCCCGTGTAACGCTGGAGTCGTCCATTTCGTCCGATCTGCGTGCTGAACTCTTGATGCGCGTACTTGGGCTTGACTATTCCTACTTCCTCACGGCGGAACGCGGGATATTGGCATCCAGAATTCTTTCGACCTCTCATCGGATTGCCCGAAACAGAAGCATGATCTCTTTCAATTTGGCCAAATGCCTCCCCTTACTGGTCGGATACGTGGGTATATTGCTGTGGTTGAACTGGTCCCTCCTGATTGTTTGCCTGATGCTCATTCCGGTGATCAGCTGGGTTCAGGGGTTTTCCGGCAGGTTGGTCGAACGCTTGACCCGTGGTGAAGAAAGGGCTTCTGGCGAACTTCTTCAACGGATCCAACAAATTCTCCAAAATATCAAATTAGTCAAGCTACTTAACCGGGAATCGGCGGAAGCTGATTGGGTCCAACGGCACAGCTCGTCGTGGCTGGGTTTGTTGAAAAAGAAATCCGTGACGGAATCTCTTTTTGTGGCGGCAATGGAAATGCTTGGCGTTTCGATTGGCATTTTCCTGCTTTATTACATTGGTCATCAGACAATTGACGGAAGC
>JAGQUY010000022.1 GCA_020438245.1 Bacteroidota bacterium | reverse complement strand
TGGCACGGCGGCTTTTTGATGCGCGGGTAGCCATCCTATCCTCATTGATAACGACCGTTTCTGTTTACTCAGTGTACTGGTCGAGGGTTTGCCGCAATTATGCGAGTTTTGAGCTATTCTATCTGGTAATGGTGATCATTTTCTGGAAGGCTTTTGAAGCCCCTTCACGCAAAGAGGAGGGCGGATCATCATGGATTCGACGTCAGGGAATTGACCTTCGTTGGATGGCGGCCTTTCCTGTTGCTCTCGTAGCGGCTATGTTAAATCATCAGCTCACGTTCTTTTTCGCCTTCAGTATAGCAGTCTATGCTTCCGTAGTTGCCCTCAGTGATATCTGGTTTAAGAGACCCGGACGGTGGTCTTCAAAGTACGCCGTTGTCCTGTATCCGACGCTGCTTTTTGGTTTTCTTTTTAACACGCCCGTAATGGCAGAGTATATCATCAAACCGATTGCCGGACTGGTGCTTCATGAGGAAGGCATTCTGTGGTTTATTCCACGCTGGGACATTATTTTCGGTGTCTGGGCATCACCTCAAAAGTTTCGCGTCTTGGATATATATCTTGATGTGATGAAGGCGGATTTTCCCGCTATTTGGTGGCTGGCGCTTCCGGGATTCGGAATGGCAATCTGGCTCAAGCGCCGAGAGGGGCTATTTCTGTTTGCCGCGTTTGCAGTTCCTTTCCTTCTTATGTCGTTCGTTTTTTACGATCCGGCGGCCTCTCGATATTTGCTCTACCTGTATCCGTTCTTTGCTATGGCCCTTTCGGCTGCATTCATTGGCGTGCTTGTATTTCTGGAGCAGAACCTGATCGGAATAGGGCAACGCGGTACACTGCAGTACAGTGTTTTCGCAGGAGTCGCTGTCTTGGTGTTGTATCTCTCTCCTCTGAAGGAAGTCAAAGCGCTCCTGACGGTTCAGAGGCACGGCCTTGTTAGTAAGCCGGAAATATCCAACTGGTATTTCTCGAATTGGCGTTCCGCTGGAGAAATGATGAAAAGCCAAATTCAGAAAGGGGATATCGTTTTTTCGACTATGCCGTCCGGGACGAACCACTATCTTGGCATCGATAGTTCCTTGTGGTTTCGTCAGATGCACTACAGCGAATATGTGAAGAAGTATATCTCCAATGAGCCTCAGGACACTCATGACCCAAATGCAACCACATTTGAAAATTTGGTTGCTACCGTGTCCAATTACCCAAGAGGGTGGGTGTTCGCCGACTACTATTTCTATAACGTGATGACCGATCCAAGGGCAAGAGAGTTCGTCATGAAGAACCTCCACTACCATTTTGACGCGTCCCAAGACGGGACGGTTCAGGTGTTTAGCTGGGATCGAGAGCAGGTTGAACCGCCGAAAGGTTTATTTGCGGAGCTTGGCAAACAGCCGGAAATGATGGCATCGCAGCCGTATTCGGTCGCCTTAGAAGACCTGGATAATACAAAGAACGTTACGCTGGTAATGGATTGCGAAGCAATTGACGATCCAAAGGAAGCGTATGTGCTGATCAACCAGAGCCGGTCTGTTTTCCTTCCGGTTTGCCGGACAACTTCGAGGGAGACTGTGCGAATGAATCTTGACCCCTCGTGGTTCAAGAGCGGAGTCAACACACTTCAATTCGCATACAACCGGCAAGTGGGTACAGATATTAGAAAAGGGTACGCCATTTACAATGTCAGTATTGGACAGTAGGGGTTAGGAATGGAGAATTATCTGCTTTCGGCGATTGTCTTGATTCCGATCATCGCGGCGATCTTGATTATGCTCATGCCCGAGAAGGAGGTTTTGGGGCCCAGAGTTATGGCTACCAGCGCAGCGCTACTAACGGTGGCACTTTCGGTTGTGGCCTACGTGCTTTACGATCCGTCAAACGCGCGCAATTATGAGGTCAACATTCCATGGATTGAAGGTCTCGGAATGCAGTATCACGTTGCGGCTGACGGAGTTAGCGTAGCGATGCTGTTATTGACGTCCATTACCATTTTCACCGGGTGTCTGATATCGTGGGAAATCAAAGAACGCCATAAAGAATTTTTTGCATTGCTCCTGATTCTTGTCGCAGGAGTATTTGGGGTGTTTATTGCCTTCGACCTTTTCTTATTTCTTGTTTTCTATGAGTTGGCCGTGTTGCCCATGTATTTGTTGATCGGTATCTGGGGCACGGGTCGTCGTGAGTATTCGGCAATGAAGCTTACTCTTTATCTCATGCTGGGCAGCGCCTTGTTGATTCTTCCGATCTTTGGCTTGTATGTTCAAGCTCATGCCGCAACCGGTGTCTGGAGCATGGACTACGATTTTCTCAGTTCCAACTTCAGGCTGGACGAACATTGGCAGTCAATCTTCTTTCCGATGGTCTTTATCGGGTTTGGAACAATTGGCGGCCTTTGGCCGGTTCATACCTGGTCGCCGGACGGGCACGCATCGGCTCCGTCTGCGGTAAGTATGTTGCATGCCGGCGTACTCATGAAGCTCGGTGGATACGGTATTATCCGGATTGGACTGCAGTTCATGCCTGACGGAGCGCAGGATTGGGCGTTTTTCTTTGCCTGTTTGACAGTGGTCAATATCGTATACGGCAGCCTTTCCGCAATGCGACAAACCGACATGAAATACATCATTGCCTATTCGTCGGTTTCTCATCTGGGGTTGGTCACCCTAGGCATTTGCACTCTGTCCGTGGCGGGAATTAATGGAGCAGTATATCAGATGTTCGCACATGGCATCATGACCGCTCTTCTTTTCGCACTGGTCGGAGTTGTATACGGAAGACTTCACACGCGGGATATTCGTGAAATGGGAGGATTAGCCAAGATCATTCCGTTTACCGCAACGGCATTTGTTTTTGCCGGTATGACCGGGCTGGGGCTTCCGGGTCTGTCGGGTTTTGTATCGGAAGTATTGGTCTTGACAGGTGCATTTTCCGCCGGAGTAATCGGGATGCCAAGCCCTTTGCTTAAATACGTGGCATTGATTTGTCTTACCGGCGTAGTTTTCACTGCCATTTATGTCCTCCGAGCGATGCAGAAAATGTTCTTTGGCGAGCCGACGGAGGCGTTGATCACGAGTAAATACTACATAACCTTGAGGGACACCGATATACGGGAAAAACTGGCTTTGGGTGTTCTTATGGCCGTGATTGTCCTGGCGGGCGCCTATCCTGCCTGGCTCGTAAATCTTATTAATTCCGGATTGGCCCACGGGGTATTTCCGGTGTTAGGCCTCTCCGGATTTTGATCCGAGGAATCGTTCTCACCTGCCGATATTTGTATTGAAATTCATGTCTTGTTTGTCTACTTTCCGACGCATTTTGTGAAACACCATCACAACGTTTCACGCTAAGGAAGTCATGGGCAGAATTATTGCCATCGCAAATCAAAAGGGCGGCGTCGGAAAAACCACCACCGCAATCAATCTGGCATCTTCTCTGGCACACGCCGGGAAGCGGACGCTCATCATTGACATGGACCCGCAGGCCAATTCCACGACGGGCTTAGGGCTGGATCCCGAGAAAATCGAACGCAGTATCTATGAAGTACTGATCCACAACCATGATGCCTCTGAATCCATTCTAAAAACGATGATGCCGGCAATGGAGATTATTCCGGCTCATATTCGTCTAGTGGGAGCGGAGGTGGAGTTGGTCAACCTGGAAGATCGGGAGCGTATGTTTCTGAACGCCATGGCTTCGATTAAAGATAATTATGATTTTCTCTTGATTGATTGTCCACCATCTCTGGGTTTGCTTACATTAAATGCACTCACAGGTTCAGATACTGTTCTGATCCCGATTCAATGTGAATACTATGCCTTGGAAGGCCTTAGGCAGCTCCTGAATACGATACGACTCGTACAGCGACATCTGAATACTTCTTTGACGATTGAGGGTGTGCTGCTGACGATGTTCGACAGCCGTTTGAACCTGTCGAACCAGGTGGTTTCAGAGGTCAAAGAGTATTTTAAGGACAAAGTTTTCAAGAACGTGATTCACAGAAACATCAAGCTTGGTGAGGCTCCCAGCTACGGTAAACCGATCATTATCTATGACCCCGCATCGGTTGGTGCGCAGGACTATATGGGGTTGGCAAAGGAAATCATTTCAAACAAGATAGACATTCAGCCGGCTTGACATGAATTTTACTCCTAAGAAAAACACTGGATTGGGAAAGGGACTCAGTGCCTTGATTCCCTCGGATGGACTGCGGTCCGACGGCACCTTAAAACATCCGGAGGGTACTTCAACTTCTGAAATACCACTCAATTCCATTCGTGCGAATCCGTTCCAGCCGAGAAAAGAATTTGACGCCGGCGCGTTGGAGGATCTGAAGAACAGCATCTTGACGAATGGCATCATTCAGCCAATCACCGTTCGCAAAACGACTTCCGGCTATGAGCTTATCGCCGGGGAACGCCGTTTCAGGGCCGCAAAGATGGCCAAATTGCAAACCGTTCCTGCTTACGTGCGCGAAAAGGTTTCTGACGAGGAAATGCTGGAGTTGGCGATAATAGAGAACGTACAGCGCGAGAAGCTTAATCCGATAGAACTTGCAGAGGGATATCAGCAGCTCATTACGGTTTGTGAGCTTACGCAGGATGAGGTTGCCCGAAAAATAGGGAAAGACAGAACCACGATCACGAACATACTTCGTCTTTTGAAACTTCCCGCGGACGTGCAGGGGAGCTTGAAAAAAGAGGAAATTACCATTGGGCATGGAAGGGCGCTGGTCGCCCTTCCTGATGCGGGGACACAGATTAAAGTTTGGCGGCAGGTAGTGGAATCTGGATTGTCAGTTCGCAAGACGGAACAAGTTGTCAAAGCTATTGTTGACCGAATGTCCGGAAAAGGGTCGAAGAAATCGGCCGGGCGACTTGAATTGGCCACCGTGGAAATGTCGGATCCACATCTGGCAGACATCGAAAATAGACTTCGTATAAAACTGGGTACCAAGGTCAAGGTAAAACATCGTGGAGATACCGGAACCGTGGAAGTGGAATACTATTCTCTGGACGATCTCGAACGTCTGATTGACTTGATCGAGTCTATCGGTTAGAAGCCCCTCTAATCCCACACCTCCGAAACAAGCCTTTTTCTTCTCAATAACGCCGTAGCTTTCTCGATATCGTCAGAGGTCACGCGGTCTTTATCCAGAATCGGAACCGCATCGCGGAGCAAGGCGTATGCTTTTGCTGTTCGCGGGGCTAGTGCGATTGGTTTGCGAAAATCAGCCGCTTGCGTTGCACATAGCCATTCGATTCCAAGGATGTGCTCCACATTTTGTATAACTTGGAGACACTGACGTGCACCAATCGTGCCCATACTCACATGGTCTTCTTTGTTGGCAGAGGTTGGAATAGAGTCAATGCTGGCGGGATGGCACAGCGACTTGTTTTCTGAAACCAGCGCCGCTGCGGCATACTGGGCAATCATGTAGCCGGAGTTGAGACCGCCATCTTTGGCCAGGAAGGCAGGCAAGCCGTCACTCAGGTTGGCATCCATCATCCATGCGATACGCCGTTCGGAAATACTTCCAATTTCACTCATGGCTATCGCGAGAAAATCCATAGAAAGGGCAACCGGTTGCCCGTGAAAATTCCCTCCGGAGATTACCGTTCCTTCATGATCTGAAAAAACAAGCGGGTTATCGGTTGCGGCATTGATTTCCCGTTCCACCACAGATCGAACGTAGACCGCGGCGTCTCTGCTGGCGCCGTGCACTTGCGGCATACACCGCACACTGTAGGCATCCTGCACTTTTTTGCATCCGATATGCGATTTGACCAGGGGGCTGTCCTTTAGGAGTGTCCTGAGATTTTCCGCGGAGACCTGCTGGCCCTCCTGATGACGAACCCTGTGGATACGAGCGTCAAAGGCACCATCGGTGCAAAGCAACACCTCTGAGGACATGGCTCCGACAATATCGGCTGATTCAAGGATGTTCGATGCGCGGATCGAATTGATAGCCGCTACCGCCGTCATGGTTTGCGTACCGTTTAGTATCGCCAAACCTTCCTTTGAGTGCAATTTGACCACCGGTATACCGGCACGCTTCATGGCTTCCGCACCGCGCAGACGTTCCCCCTGGTATTCCGCTTCACCCAATCCGATCATCACGAGCGCCAAATGGGCAAGAGGGGCAAGGTCGCCGCTGCTGCCTACCGATCCCTTTTCGGGAACCACAGGAAGCACGTCCCTGTTGAACATTTCAACAAGCGTCTCGACGATGTCGAGCCGGACGCCGGAATATCCTTTAGCAAGGCCATTGGCTTTGAGTAAAAGCATCGTCTTGACAACGTCATTACTGAAGGCCTCGCCAATCCCGCTGGCATGACTCTTGACGAGATTTTCCTGGAGAATGTCGATATTTTCGGCGGATATCTGTACGTCACTGAATTTGCCGAAACCTGTGTTGACGCCATAGACAACACTGCCGGAGCGGACAATGTGTTCGATTACTTCACGGGATTTGTTGATCTGCAAGATAGCCGATTCGCTAAGTTTGACAAAGCGATCTTGATCGAGGATGTCCTCAATTTGATCCAGCGTAAGGTGATTCCCGTCAATTTCGACAGGCTGCATCGGCTAACTCAGTTTTGCCAGTTCATCATAAAATACGGCACTGGTTTCCATGCCCCGATAAAAATTATCAAGCTTGAAGCGCTCGTTGGGGGAGTGGATGGCATCGTTATCCAGGCCATATCCCATAAGAACGGATTTAAGGCCCAGGATTTTTTCGAATGACGCAACGATTGGAATCGAACCACCTTCCCGATTGAACAAAGGTTTCTTCTTGAAGACCTTTTCAAGGGCCCGACTTGCCGCTTGGATTTCTTTTGTGTCGATATCTGTGATGGCCGGGTAGCCGCCATGTAATTCACGTACCTCGATCTGCATGGTTTTTGGGCAAAGCTTCCGGACGTACTTCTCAAAAAGCCTGCCGATCTCTTCCGGAGTTTGGTTTGGCACCAAACGCATGCTGATTTTGGCTCCGGCTTTTGAGGGAAGAACCGTCTTGGCGCCTTCTCCCTGAAAGCCACCCCAAATACCGTTGCAGTCCAAACATGGACGGCCGCTCACTTGTTCAAGAATCGAGTAGCCTTTCTCTCCAAACGTGTCCTTGATGCCAAGATCTTTCAGGTATGCTTTCTTGTTGAACGGAAGTTTCTTATAAGCATCCCTTTCTTTCTTTGTCAACTTTCTGACTTTTCCGTAGAATCCCGGGATGGTTATCTTCCCGTTCTTGTCTTTTAGCTTGGAAATAAGAATGGCTAACTCATTGACCGGATTGGCAACCGCTCCGCCATACACGCCTGAATGCAAATCCTTGTTGGGGCCGGTCAGTTCAATTTCCATGTAACAGAGTCCGCGGAGTCCATAGGCAATCGAGGGTTTCTCATCATCAAAAAAAGAAGTATCAGAGATCAACACGATATCCGACTTGAGCATGGCTTTGTGTTCCGCTAGAAAATGATCAAGATGGATACTGCCGACTTCTTCTTCTCCCTCAATCAAGAACTTAACATTCACGGGCAATTTGCCGTGCGTTTTCAGGTGGGCCTCGACGGCCTTCAGGTTAAGAAAAACCTGACCCTTGTCATCGGAACTTCCACGTGCATAGATATAGCCGTCCCTTATAGTGGGCTCAAATGGCCCATTCGTCCACAAATGAAGGGGGTCCACCGGTTGGACGTCGTAGTGCCCGTAGAAGAG
>JAGQUY010000021.1 GCA_020438245.1 Bacteroidota bacterium | reverse complement strand
TAAACGTTCCATGGGGATTTCTACAACAGCCGACTTCATTCCATGATTTTACTACGCCAAAGGCTTCGCTTCCAAGCGGACCTCAGGCTGGTTAAGGTTTCAGGTGCCTTTTCTTCACTGATAAAAATACTGCCCTCGAAAACGGACTTCGAGGGCATGTGGAAATTTTTCTCTTTTACAGTGTTTTCAGCAGTGCCTGACGGCTGTTCCTCAATCGGTCTGCGATGATCTCGGAGATGCGCTTCATGATTGTGAAGCCGTGTTCCGGATTTTTTTCCAGCAATTTCATGAACGGGTCGGCTGGGATGATCAGCAAATTGGTGTCTTCGTCGCATTCGGCGCTGGATGTATAGTGATACGGCGGCACAATGCCCGACCAACCAAAACTTTGAAATGGGGAGGAGACGAACGAAACGGTCACGCTGTCTGGGCGGGATGTCAGCTTTACCCGCAAGGCGACGCTTCCATTCATAAGGAAGTGCAACTTATCGGCTTTTTCGCCTTCGCGGAAGATGATCTCGCCCTTTTTGGCGGCGGCTTCTTTGCTCAATGCGGCGATTTCTTCCAATAGCGATTCAGGAATATCTTTGAATAGACTGAATTGAGAAAGGGTTTCCGTGCTGATCATGAACATGTCTCCAATCTTCAGGGTGAAATGGTTTGATGGGCAGAACCGCTCCGAGGTCCGTTTGGAGGCGGTGAGCTTCCTTTATCGCAAGTGATCCCGGATATTAGCCAGAATCAACTTCCATCACTTCTAAAGAAACATTCGACCATTTTGTACAGTTTATAATATTCTACAGGAATTTATTGCAAATGTCTGTCACGAATAATATCACAAGATTTTTGGATGCCCGCAAGGTGAAGTATACGGCTCGTGAGTTGCCAGCCGAAAAGTTGGGCGCATTGGAATCGGCGCGGCTGTTGAATGTGCCGGAGGAACAGGTATTCAAGACCATTGTCACGAAACGGGAAAAAGGAAAACCCGTATTGGCTGTGATTCCCGGCCCGTCTGTAGTGGATCTGAAAAAGCTTGCCGGCTTTTTGGGTGAAAAGAAGATGCATCTACCCACCGAGCGCGAAGCCGAGCAAATGACCGGGCTGCAGGCGGGCGGTATTTCTCCTCTGGCATTGATCAACAAGGGATTTCAAGTGGTTATTGATTCTTCTGCTGAGAATTTTAAAGAAATTTATATCTCCGGCGGGCAGCGCGGATTGAATATTCAATTGGGATTATCTGATCTGATAAAACTCGTCAATGCGCGTATGGGAGATGTAAGTTCGACAACTTGATATATAAGTTTATGTGCTTGATTAATGTTTATTATCACAAATCAATATAATTGTCTTGATTTTTTATAAAAAATAAGTTACAAAGATATGACGGGCGCGGAATTAAGAGGACACTGTGTTCAAAAAGAATTCCCGCTTCCAATTTTTTTTATTTCTCAAGGAGGAGAAATGCGTAAATCACTGTTACTTGTATCAATGTTGATTGTCGCAAGCATCATTATGACTGCTTGCGGCTCATCTGCAGCGACAGATGCACCTGCTGCGGATGCTACAGAAGCACCGGCTTCGCCTGCCGGTTTCGGCGTGACCCTTGAAACCGTCAAGGCGCGTGGAAACTTGATCTGCGGCGTCAACGCCCAGGTGCCCGGCTTCGGCTATGTGGACGAAAGCGGTAACTACTCCGGCTTTGATGTGGATTACTGCCGCGCTCTCGCGGCTGCCATTTTTGGTGATCCCAGCAAAGTGGAATTCCGCCCGGTGACTGCTTCTGAACGCTTCACGGCGTTACAGTCCGGTGAGATCGACATTCTCAGCCGCAACACCACCTGGACCCTCTCCCGCGATACCGAACTGGCTGGCAACTTCACCGCGACCACTTTCTATGATGGTCAGGGCATGATGGTTCCCGCTGACAGCGGCGCCACCACATTGAAAGACCTGGATGGCGGCACGATCTGTGTTCAGACCGGTACCACCACCGAGCTCAACCTCGCTGATGTGATGGCAGCTGAAGGCATTTCCTACACTCCCGCTGTCTTTGAAGACGCCGACTCAACTTTTGCGGCTTATTCCGAAGGTCGCTGTGATGCGGTCACCACCGATAAATCCGG
>JAGQUY010000020.1:3418-4122 GCA_020438245.1 Bacteroidota bacterium | reverse complement strand
GGATTAAACGGATTCGGAAAATTTTGCTCCAGAAAAAAATCAGTTGGAATGACAACGCGGTCCGGATCGTAAAAAAGCCCGAGAATTCCGCCTTTGTCCAAGGTAACGTGAATCCTGCCGTCCCGGCCGCTGCCTGCCAAATAGGTCCACTGACCGTTTAGGTACGAATAGAAGCCGACTTTCGCTTCGTCCGATAGGAAAGGTTGACCCGCTGAGGAAATGCGGTATACGGCCGTGACATTGAATGCTGCCGCTGAATTGGTGACCGCGAGCTCGACCGGTTCACCGAGTGCCACCCAATTTCTTGGTGCGGGTGGAACCGCGGCCTTGGCCATCAGCACATATCCGCCGGAGTGTCCTTCCACGGTATACGTATCGTAGGACACGGATTTGCTGAGCAAGGAGACGGTGTAGGAACGTTCGACTACCGCACCGAAACCGTGCAGGTCGGTTGCCGACGCGTTGACCGCTAAACTGCCCGGCGTGGTGATTTCGTAGTTTCCAAAATAGATCTGTCCCGATTTGGTCAGTGGAATATTCTGCGACTGTACCGTGAGGTTCACCGAGACCAGAGACGAATCGTGACCGATACCGAATCGCACGATATGAAGGACAGGGGAAGCCAGCGCGCCCAAGGAGAGCTGAACACCGGTGTATTCTCCAACTCTGACATGGAACGTGTCCGCGACCGAAAGGAGGCCGTC
>JAGQUY010000020.1:0-3348 GCA_020438245.1 Bacteroidota bacterium | reverse complement strand
GAGATCGATACGTTCACGCCGGGAGAAAGCCCGGCCGCCGTGAATTCGAGCGCGGGATTGTCGTTGTCCGCAAAAACATCCGGCAGGTAGGCGATGAATTTTTCCCCGAAATCGACGGGAAGAATAGTATCGCGTAACGCACCAACAACCGTGGGAACATCGTTGACGAGGGCCGTCCAAATACTTCTGGAGCTGTTATCCATGCGCATCCACAAAGGATATACCTTTCCGTTCATCGCGGCAATGCCGTTGTAATCTCCGAAAAACACCTGCTGGTTGGGTGTAAACGTCGACGCACTGATCTTGAAATTGGAAAACGTGGATCCGCCGTCGGTGGATTTTGCAAGCCAGACTTCCGTAGCTGTCCCGGTCGTGTTGCGCCGGTCATAAAAAACAACATACAGGTAACCTGTAACAGGATCGATGGTCATCCACGGAAAAAACTGATCGCGGTTGCTGTTGTCCGTATTGACGCGGACGGTGGAACCCCACGTGTCGCCGCCGTCGGTCGACTTGATGAGAAATACGTCGGTATTGTTGAGACCGTTTCGTTGATCCGCCCAAAGGACATACACGTGTCCGCGGTAGGGCGAGTTGCTCACATCACAAGCGGTGATGGGAAGACCGTTCGAGCGATAAACACCCGACACGCCAAAATCCCATCCTCCGGGCTGCGCGGTAACAAATAGATCGGATCCGAATGTGACGCCGCCGTCAAACGACCGGTCGAGGACGATACCCGCCGGACCCGCCCACGCCAAGTAGACCTCGCCGTTTGGTCCCACGGCCGGAACCGCACCTTCCGTCGTGTTGTCCTCATCCAAACAGTCGCCGCTGAGTTCGTTTATTTTTATCGGTGAAGACCACGATGCACCTCCGTTGGTCGACCGGGAAAAAAGGATTCTGGAAGAGTCGTTCGGATCGGCACTGCCGTACGAGTCAAATTCCGTCCAGGCCATGTACAGATTATGACGATAGGGCGAATTGGTCATATCGGCGGCAATCCACTCCTTGTCCTGTTGTTTGGGAAGATTCAACCCGATCCCGACGCCGTCATTCCATGCAGAACCGCCCGTAGTGGATTTTTGAACGACGATGCGGTCGATAAAGGCGGGTCCTGCCGGATTGGTCAGGTGTCCGAAGTATGCATGTCCGTTCGCGTCAAAGACAACACACGGATCGCCCCAAACGGTAAAAGAAGAAGTCAAGTTGTTCTGAACCCATGTTTGGCCTGCGTTGGTCGAATAGTAATAATACGAGATGTTTGCCCCGGCCACCAGATTGGACGGATTGGCCGGGTTGATGGCAATGCTCGTTTCGTTCGGGTCGGTGGAATTGGGCGAACTGACGCGGACGTTTGGATATTGCGCAAGGGTCGTCTGGGTCAAGGTAAACAACAATATCAAAAGCTGCTTCATGGCGTCACCTTTCAGTCGGTTTGATCGGCATATTTCCACCAAATAAAGGTCGCACCGAGCCCGATCAGACTGGTGCCGAGTACAATCCAATAACTCTTGGCCTGCAATTGAACATCCTGCACCATCCCGGCTTGGAGAGCGGGTACGGACCACGGAAAATATTCTCCCCACCCGGCCGCGCCGATGACCTGCGCCAGTACGAGTGCAAGAATAGCAATGCCCATGGGAGCCAAATAACCTCTACCAACGCCAGCAAAAAAGGCGATCGGAGATAACACGGCGACCGATAAAAGCGTGGTCAAAAGAAGAGTTTCTGTTCCTTGTATGAGCGCTTCAAATGACCATCCGGAGAGTCCGATGACGCCTCCGATCAGGATTCCCAGTACCAGAATCCATAGGGAGAGCGCGGCAGACCACACGGCCGTAACAACGAACTTTGCGCCTACGATCGTCGACCTGGAAGTTGGAAGTGCAATCAGATCCTTCAACGTGCGATCGGAAAACTCCCGGCCAAAGACCCAACTGGTCACCAGGCCGAACAGCAGTATTCCACCAACGGCGGCGGCTTGGGAAAAAAAGCGAAAAAACGTCGGCCAATCCGCGGAGGCCGCCATTGTCTGTGCTTTTACGGAGATCATGCCGGCCTTCTTCGCCAATTCGGGATCCTTCAAAATTAGCATGAAAAATCCTCCGAACAGCGGCGCAATTGAAAAGCCCAGGAGGGTGAACAGGGGAACTTTTGAACGGCGAGCCTTGATGAACTCACCCCACAGAGCCGCACGGAAGTTAGTCATGTCGCCTTCCGTCCTTTCCGATCAATCGGAGGAAATAATGTTCCAGGTCTTCTTCTTGCACCGCCAGGTGCATCGGAGGATGGTCCGACCCGACCAGAAGCCGGCAAACGTCGTCGGGTGTTTTCATCGCACGTTCATCCGTCAGAAAAATTCTTTCGCCGGCTTCCGGCTCAAGCGCATAACCGGCTTTCAGAAGAACCTGTCGGGCTTCCCGTGGGTTTCTCGCGGAAATTTCCAATCGCCGTATCCGCCGTTTCTCGAGTTCGTTGCGGTTCATTTCCTGAACAAGTTTTCCTTCGTGCAGGATGCCGATCCGATCGGCTATTTTGGCAACCTCCGCAAGCAGATGACTGGACATAAATACGGTCACGCCATCCTGCAAAGTCAGTTCGCGCAACAGTTCACGTATTTCCACGATGCCGGCCGGGTCAAGACCGTTTGTCGGTTCATCCAATATAAGCAGTTGAGGCCGATGGAGTAAAGCTTTGGCAAGACCAAGGCGCTGTCTGTTTCCAAGGGACAAAGTTCCGGCTGCGCGATGAAGGGATACGCCGAGAGATAATCTTTCCACCACTTGGTCTATAGCTCGTCGATCGCAGCCTTGTCTCAGCCGTCGAACGACCTCCAGATTCTCATACACCGACAGTTCGGGATATGCAGAGGCCGATTCAACCAGATACCCAACAGAGGACCAGACATCGGTTTCGCCCGGCTCTATCGTATTGCCGAACATAGCTACCGTCCCTGCTGTCGGCTTCACCATTCCCAAGAGCATCCGGATGGTCGTCGTCTTGCCGGCCCCATTCAAACCAAGAAACGCATAAACTTCACCTTGATGAACGCGAAGCGACAGATCGTTAACGGCCCGCGTGTCTCCATAGGTTTTGGCCAGAGACTGTGTTTGGATGACGATGTCTTTCATGGTCTTTCATATCCCTCCTGCTTTCCAAAGATACGGATTTCCAAACTTTGATTCACCAGATATCGCAGACGCACGACGGCCCGATTTTTTTGGAAAAAAAAGCATGATTCTGTCGGTGACCTGTCGGGAGATTAGCAAATAAAAGCGGACTGAGCGGGTCATTTTCGGGTTATTTCTTGTGCTAATTGGAAAAAGAGAGCAACCTCTCCACCTG
>JAGQUY010000019.1 GCA_020438245.1 Bacteroidota bacterium | reverse complement strand
CTTGTTGAAGTATCAGGAAATTGAGGACGACCAAATATTCAAAGAAAAGTACAAAACCGACTATTGCGTCTCTTGGTTGCCTCTGGGCGGATATTGCAAAATAAATGGCATGATCGATGAAAGTTTTGATGCGGAAAGCATGAAAGAAGGGCCACCCATGCCCTGGGAATACCGCGCCAAACCAATCTGGCAGAGAACGGTCGCTATACTCGGCGGTATCATCTTTAATTTTGTATTGGCCGTTTTGATTTACTTTACAATCGCATTGCGCCAAGGCGTGCCCGATGTTGACAAATTCAATGAATACAAGTTGGGCACTCAAATCAGCGGTGTTAATGAGGGGAGTCCAGCCTCCGCCGCGGGACTTCTGGCCGGAGACCGTATTGTCCGAATTGACGGAAGAGAAGTGACCGACTGGCGGGAGATAGTCGATATCGTGAAAGCCAAGCCTGGAAGCCCCATAATGGTTGAATGGGTCAGGGGGGAAGTGGATATGAAAGCAGAAATTACTCCACTTCGACTTAGGACCCAGACAAGCGAAGGTATTCAGGACATCGGTCAAATTGGTATCGCCGCTCCGGTACACCCGGATTTTGTCAAAGAGGCAAGCCTTGCTGATGCAGCCGGGTACGGCCTGGCCAATACTTTTTTTGTAACAAGACTCATTCTTACCAATCTCAAACAGATCTTCACCGGAGAAGTATCTTTCAGAGAAACGATGGGGGGACCCGTAGCCATCGTAAAAATGACCGGCCAGGTTAAGAAACAACAAGGATGGGAAGGTATTCTCGGATTTATGGCCCTGCTCAGCATAAGTCTTGCAGTATTTAATCTTTTTCCGATACCGGCACTCGACGGCGGTCACTTCTTGATGCTTATGGTGGAAGGGATTATTCGAAGACCGTTATCTGTCAAATTTAAACTGTATGCTCAACAGGTCGGTATGGCCCTTTTGCTGACCTTCATTGCCTATGTCACCTTCAACGACTTGACGCGTTAATGAAAATAGAAAATGTACTGTTCGATTGTGACAGCACCCTGACAACCGTCGAGGGAATTGATGAGCTGGCACGCTGGAAGGGCGTACATCAGGAAGTTGTAGACCTTACGGATCTTGCCATGGATGGTCGATTGGATTTCACTCAAGCACTGGAAAAACGCTTGGAACTGATTATGCCGTCCAAGGCTGACCTTCAGAGGCTTGCTGAAATCTATCTTAAGAACGCAGTCGATGGAGCAGAGGAGGTTATCCGGTATCTGAAAAGCGAACGTGTTGATGTATATGTCATATCGGGCGGATTCAGTCCCGCCGTGGATGTGCTGGCGGAATCTTTGGGAATTGATCGAAAAAATGTTTTTGCCAATACAATTCGCTTCGATTCAAAAGGTGACTATGCTGGCTTTGACAGATCCTTGCCTACAGCGCAAGAAAACGGCAAAGCACTGGTTGCGAAGCAAATTCCGGGCAGGAAGATGATGGTTGGCGATGGGATCAGTGATGCTCAGGTAAAACCGTATGTCGACCTGTTTGTGGCGTTTACAGGTGTAAAACGAAGACACGCGGTCTTGGCCGAGGCAGATGTGGAAATCGGCTATCTGCGAGATCTGCTTTCAATTGTGAAAGGTGAATTCACGGCACATAAGAAGAGAGTGAAATCATGAAGACTTCAAAAAAACTTCTTTTGGCAGCGCTTCTTGTTCTCCAGCCGGGAACAATGAATGTGATCGCCCAGCAACGTATCGCCGTTCTTCCTTTCAAGAACATATCCGGCGACAAGCAGTTTGACTGGTTGGCAGATGGATTCTGTGAAACCCTTACATCCGCATTTGCCCAAATCGGGCGATTCATCGTTGTGGAGCGATCACAAATTGAACGGATCATGCAAGAACAAGATTTTCAAATGACGGATTATGCGGATGAGTCGAAAGTCGTTGAAATAGGAAAGATTTTGGGCGTTGAGAAGATGGTTATCGGGAGTTTTCAGGTTTTTGCCGGTAATATCAATGTCAGTACGAGGGTTGTAGATGTACGAACAGGTCAGGTTGACCGTCAAGGCGCTCTCGCAAATAAGAAGGCAAAACTTGAGCAATTATTTGATTTACAAGAGGAGATCTGCATTTTTCAAGCAAAGGCCTTTGGTGGCGAAATTTCCAAGCAGGACGAGGACAAGGTTGCCGCTATCACCGCCGGCAAGAGTAATACGCTCTCAGCCTATGAATACTACATCAAGGGCAGAGATCAATATTTTGCGAAAAACTACACTCAGGCCATTTCGTATTTCCAAGACGCCATTTCAGCCAACCCTAAATATTCTGAGGCATTCAACTACCTCGGGTTGGTATACGACAAACAGGGCCTTTATGAAAGGGCAATCGAAAACTATGAGAAGGCGCTCGAATACAATCCGAAGGACGCTGTGGTTGCGAACAATCTCGGAATCGTGTACGGTGTTCTCAAGGATTACGAAAAGGGGAAATCTTTTTCACTTAAGAGCATAGAATTAAATCCGAATTACTACAATGCCTACAACAACCTCGGCTGGATCGCCGAGACACTGGGTGACAAGGACGAAGCTATTCGTCATTTTTTGAAATCTTATGCTCTGGATCCGTCCAACGCTTACGCGGCAAAACATCTTGGCAGTCTTTACTTGGGCAAAGAGCAGAACTCGGATGCCGTGTTTTATTACGAGAAGGCTGTAGCAAATGATCCAAACGATGCGAGCAGTTATTATGATCTTGGTGTCGGGTATTGGCGTTTATCTCGCTGGGCCGATGTTGTTGATGCATGGGAAAAGTGCCTCGGCATCAACAAGTCTCATAAGGAAGCCGGGGAATGGCTGCCGAAAGCCCGTGAAAAGCTTGCTGCGTCGGGATCGACGCGAGAACTGGATGACTACGGTCGCGGTTTGGAGTATTTCAATTCCAAGAATTATGAAAAGGCCATTGAGTCCTTCGAATCAGAAGTGAAGTCCAACAAAAGAAATTCCTCCGCATGGGGTTACTTGGGTTTGAGTTACTCCAACAACGGCGACGACAAAGAGGCACTTCGCTGTTATAAGAAATCGATTGCCATCAAGCCAACGGATTGGGTGACCTACAATACAGGCGTTTTGTACTGGAAAACACAAGAGTGGGAAAAGGTGATTGATTCATGGGAACAATGTCTGTCGATCAATCCCCAGTACAAGGAGGCATTGGAATGGCTCCCCAAGGCCCGCCAGAAGCTCGAAGGTTCGGGCAAATGAACTCCGTTCGCAGCCACAGGATCAACTTTTCTGAATTGTGCTTTAATCAAATTCGATTCCGTTGAAATTTACACTTCTTCATACCGATTTGCAGTCAAGCGCGCGCGCTGGCTTGTTAGAAACGGATCACGGGACGATCGAAACGCCGATTTTCATGCCCGTTGGGACGCTTGGAGATGTGAAGGCTATTGAGCATAGGGAACTCAAGGAAATCGGCGCCCAGATCATACTCGGAAACACCTACCATCTGTACCTCAGACCGGGCACGCATGTTATACATCGCGCAGGAGGCCTGCATCGCTTCATCGGTTGGGATCGACCCATGTTGACTGACAGCGGAGGCTACCAGATATTCAGCTTGTCGGATTTGAGAAAACTCAGCGCAGAAGGGGTGAAGTTTCAGTCTCACATTGACGGCTCGAAACATTTTTTCAGACCTGAGGATGTTGTCGATATTCAGAGAAAGCTTGGGTCAGATATATGCATGGTACTCGATGAGTGTCCGCCTTACCCGTGCACGTATGAATACGCCCATCGTTCCAATGAGCTGACGATCGATTGGGCCAGGCGCTGCAAAGAGCATTTTGACCGGACGCAACCGCTATACGATCACAGGCAAACGCTTTTTCCGATCGTGCAGGGCAGCATTTTTGAAGACATTCGGCAAAGAAGTGCCGAAGCGCTGATGGCGATGGATTTTGATGGCTATGCCATTGGTGGAGTCAGTGTCGGCGAGCCCAAAGAGGAGGTCTACCGGATAGCCGAGATGAACTGTGCAGTGTTACCATCCGGACGGCCCCGTTACCTAATGGGCGTGGGTACACCCGAAGATATTTTGGAGTGTATTTCGCGGGGCGTTGATATGTTTGACTGCGTGATGCCGACGCGAAATGCGAGGAATGGAACTCTTTTCACGACGTACGGCAAAATCACGATTCGCAATGCCACCTACGCGGATGATTTTCAACCTATCGATGAAAACTGCGACTGTTACACATGCAGGAATTTTTCGCGAGGATATGTCAGGCATTTATCAAGTATCGGCGAAATTGTCGGGCATCAATTGACAACCATACACAACCTTCACTTCTACCTCTGGCTTTCGCGCGAGGCCCGACGGCACATCCTGAATAATACCTATGATGCGTTCAAGAGCGAGCTGCTTGCCAAGTATTCAGAGAACGATTTAAAGCGGGGGTTGGATGGATCTCGGAAGAAAAAATCAAAACGAATCCCTAAAGACTATGAAACAACTTAGCGTGCACGAATTACATCAATGGCAGCAAGAGGCCAAACCCTTCCAGCTGATCGATGTCCGTGAACGATGGGAACATGACCTTTGCAAACTCGACCATTCAATACTGGCGCCATTGACGTTGCTTCAGTTCAATCCGCCCGATCTGGACAAGAATAAACCCTTGGTAGTTTATTGCCACCATGGTGTCAGATCAATCGCTGGTTGCACTATGCTTGAGCAGCGCGGATACTCTGAAGTCTACAACCTTAGTGGTGGGATCGATCAGTACGCGCAAATGGTTGATCTTACCATGGCTCGTTACTAGATGAATTTCCCTCTCCTGGAAGCCCTTTTGAGTCAGAATGTCGAGCTTGTGGAAAAAGAGCTTGCGTCTGATCACACAAGTGTGGAGAAGCGGGAATCGTCTATTCGCGCTTTGATCGTCTTTGCGGCCCACTACCTTGCGACACCCGACATGATGGATCCGTTCGTTTTGTCGACGGCGTTTGCAAGGTCGGCGAATTCACCGGAGGAATTCGGACCTCGTGCCATGGCGTTGTTCAACTATGCCATCAGCCAGAATCGAATTCCACTGGATTCTGCTCTACTTAAACCACTGGACGGCAAGAATCAAGTCGTCTCTGTTCGTGATTTGGATCATGCCCTTTCGAAGGGCTCCTTTGAGGAAGTAGTACACGTGGTTAGGGATCTCCTTTCGATCATGGACAACAAGAGCTACTTTTCTGAACTGCTATTTCGGGTTGCCCTGGAGCGTAATGTTCAAAGTATTAACGCTGTTCACGCTTTTTCAACCGGTGTAGATCTGATCGGCTGGAAAAACCATTTTACGCCGTTTCTTATCCTGCACGTTATCCAGGTGCTTTGTAGGGCAAACAACGATTTGACCACCATTTCAAGCCCCGAAAGCAAGACAGATTGGCCTAATAGCCATATTTCCTGTTTGGCGGATCTCGAACTATACGCTTCCTGTTGTACAATCCGCCGGTCCGCAAAACTTCTCTCAAAAGACCTTGAACAAAGGCTGGCGAAGCTCTGGAACGTTTTTTTTGCCGGGAAAAGATCCGACAATTGGCAGATACCTCTGGATGGGCTGGACGAAATTCGGTTTCGGGGCGCACTGGCAACAATCGGAGAAGATCTTCCGTCCGCGTTCCGGGATTCAAAAATCTCTTTGGAGTTATAGCGATCTTTTTTATATTCGCGAATCAACCACCATGCCTATTTTACCCATCCTCAAATATGGAAATCCGGTCTTGCGACAGCCGGGAAAAAAGGTCACACGCGTTGACGCCTCTCTCAGGAAGCTGGCCGCCGACATGATAGAGACGATGCATGCTGCTGAGGGCATTGGCCTCGCGGGGCCTCAGATTGGCAAGTCACTGTCCATTTTTGTGACGGATGTTTCTCCTATTGAGGAAGG
>JAGQUY010000018.1 GCA_020438245.1 Bacteroidota bacterium | reverse complement strand
GTCAGGAAATCGAAGTTCCACTTAACGTCATCAACCTGAAGGAAGGCTACGCGCTCACGTCCAACAATAGGCCGACGATTCGCGTACTTTTCGATGCGGACGGACGGACGCTACTTGGTATTCGGTTTTTTTATGACGTCCATTTTGTCTGGGACATGAAGATGACGCAGGAAAAAGCTGCTTTTGTACCGGCCTCCTTTCCGCAAAATGTCATCTTACCGGACAATGCCAATATCAGAGTGGTGGGCGTTTCAACAGTGGACACTGTAAAGCTGATTACCGAAAAAATGGTACCCAAGACGCTGAAGGTAGTTCCCGATCTTTCATTGGGTTGCGGGTCGGGATTCATCATCGTTGGGGGCTATCAAGTGACGCCTGACACGATCACTGTTAGAATACCAGAAAGCCTCATAGACAGTTTCACCACAATAAAGGCGCCCTTTTTCAAAAAAGACAATTTGACCGAAGATCTGGATTTGACTCTGCGGGTGGAGCCAGAAGATCACAAACCATTGCAATTTGATGCCTTTAGCGCTGTTATCCGCATTGATGTCCAACCACTGGGAGAAACGGTCTTGGAAAACGTGCCGATCCGACTGATTCATGTCCCTGACGACGTGAAAGTGCTGGTCCAACCCTCAACGTTCTCTATTCGTGTTCGTGGTGGCGTTGACTTTCTTGCATCCCTATCGCGGGACAGCGTGGTGGGCGTTATTGACTACGAAAAGGAATCACAATACCAGTTCCCGCAGCCTCGGTTGATCATCCAGGCGCCGGCAGATCTCTCATGGAGTCAGATTACCCCCTCCCGATTTTCGCTGGTTCGATTGGACGATGAAATCCGATAGCCCTCGCATCCTGGCCATAGAGACGTCCTGCGACGATACGTCGGTGGCTTGTTTGGAAGGAATGACGGTGGCTTCGAGTGTCGTTTCTTCGCAGCTCGACGGTGCAAAATTCGGCGGAATCGTTCCTGAACTTGCGTCACGTGCCCATCAGGCGAATATCGTCCATGTCGTGCGGCGTTCGCTGGCTGAGGCGTCTTGGGAAATTTCTCAAGTGGATGTAGTCGGCGTTACGTACGCACCCGGACTATTGGGCAGTTTGTTTGTCGGACTGAATTTCGCGAAAGGGTTGGCTTATGGACGCGGAATACCGATGATTGGGGTACACCATCTGGAGGGTCACGTCCTGGCGCCATTTCTCACGGACAACCCTCCGACATTTCCATACATTGCCCTTGTGGTTTCGGGGGGACACACCCAACTCCTTATGGTCCGGGCCATCGGATCATACGAACTTCTCGGGACAACAGTTGACGATGCGGCAGGGGAGTGTTATGACAAGGTGGCCCGATTTCTTAAACTCGATCCTCAGGGAAGATCGAGCATGGCTGGGCCGATGGTTGATGAAAGGGCTTCCTCAGGGAGGGCTGATGCTGTTGACCTGCCGAGACCTATGTTGAGCAGTCCCGAATTGAATTTTAGTTTCAGTGGTCTTAAGACGGCGGTCCTTAATTTTATCAAGGGTCGGTCGCTAAACGACCTCGAAGTGAATGACCTGTGCGCTTCCTTCCAGGAAGCTGTGACCGACGTGCTCTTACATAAGACCATGAAGGCATGCCAGGCTTTTGGCGTTGACCGAATTGTAGTGACGGGAGGGGTTGCGGCCAACTCCAGGCTGAGAACGGCTTTTGCGGACGCCGCTTCCCGTCACGGACTGGCGCTTCACATTCCACCCGTAGCTTACTGCACGGACAATGCGGCTATGATCGGTATTACCGCATTTTTCCATTGGCAGCGCGGTGAGCAATCGGGTTTGGACCTCGTTCCGCGTGCCACAATGGTCCTTGATCACAAAACTTAATATTGACTTTTATGGCATTTTAGGATAAAATGTTTTACTGACTTTACGATTCAAATCACTGAATATTTCATACGAATAACCTGCTTTATAACTCACCTAACGGAGGCTTGTCTTTATGGAGAAGACACTTGTAGATTATTTCAATGAGGGCGGCGGATTTATGTGGCCGATTCTGTTCTGCCTTATTATTGGCTTGGCCATCAGCATTGAACGCTTTGTCACGCTGAGCCGATCTGGCCTCAATACCCGCAAATTCCTCGTTAAGATAAAGCAAGCCCTTGATGAAGGCGGAATTCAGCGAGCCATTGAAGTCTCCTCCAACCAACGCGGTTCGGTGGCGGCCATTTTTCATGCCGGCCTGCTTCGAGCGCATAAAGGAGTAGACCAGGTAGAGAAGGCTATTGTCAACGCCGGCGCCATAGAGATGGCCTTCCTGGAACGTGGAATGGTCTGGATCGGTTTCTTTATTGCCATCGCCCCGATGCTCGGATTCACAGGAACCGTTCAAGGTATGATCCAATCGTTCGAGTCAATCGCCAAAGCCAATGACATTTCACCGACCATTGTTGCAAGCGGTATTTCAGTTGCTCTCTTGACAACCCTGTTCGGACTTATTGTCGCGATGGTTCTGCAATTCTTCCACAACTACTTCACCGCGAAGATTAATCGACTGGTCGTAGATATGGAAGAGACGTCTGCAGAGCTGGTGGAAACTATGGTTGAACTGGAGCATCGCTAAAAAGGACTAAATTATGCTTGTTGAAAAGCGAAAAAAGACAACCGCCGAAATTCCCACAGGATCCATGGCGGATATCGCTTTCCTGCTGCTGATCTTCTTCATTGTCATTACGACGGTTGGAACCGACAAAGGTATTGATCTTGTTCTTCCGCCGGAGGGCGACGTGAAAGAAATTCCGAAAACGAATATCATGAATATCCTGCTCAATGATCGGGGCGACATCCTTGTTGATGAAGAATCCCGGTTTATCAACCAGATCAAAGATATCGTCAAGGATAAGATAGCAAAGAATGATAAGATCATCATCTCCGTCAAGACGACGAAACTGACGCCGTACAAGGTCTTTGTTGCCGTCTTGGATCAATTGAAGCAGGCAGAAGCGAAAAAAATATCAATTGCAGAACCCGACAAATAAGGCGTAAAACGTGAAATTTCATAAAAAGCCAGGATTGCCACCGAGTATTCCGGCTGCATCCATGTCAGATGTCGTATTTACCTTGTTGCTTTTTTTCATGGTTTCGACGGTGATCAAGAAGTTTACGGGACTGGTCGTTGAAATTCCGGAAGCGTATAAAGTCGAAAAACTGCACACAAAGACACACACGTCGTACATCTGGATTGATGCGGTTGAAAATATCTCCTTTGATGATTATCAGATTTCGTCCCTTGATGAAGTGTATCAAA
This sequence comes from Bacteroidota bacterium, assembly GCA_020438245.1. Lineage (GTDB taxonomy): Bacteria > CLD3 > CLD3 > SB21 > SB21 > JAGQUY01. The sequence goes on along the minus strand of JAGQUY010000018.1, from coordinate 1,346 downwards.
TCGCCCGGGACAAGATAGAAAGAGACGTCCAGCTGCTTATTTTTCTGCGGGTGGATCGCAATATGAAGATGGGTGTTCTGAGTGATGTTCAGCAAGAACTCCGCAAAGCTGGAGCCTTGAGGATTGTGTACGGGACAAAAACGAAGGCCACACCCAATTAAATTAGCGTCGCGAAAGGTCTTATATGAAACTATATGAGTTAAAGACACAACAGCGGGTCGTCTTTGAGTCCTCCTTGATTGCGGCGCTGGTGATTGTAACGTTGCTGCTCCGATTTCTCAATGTCGGGGGCGGTGATCGTGATCTTGACAAAGCGAACATTCAGTTTGAGGTGACCAAGATTGATCTTACCAAACAGATCAAAAGAGCTCCACCGCCAAATCGGCCGTCCGTCCCAATTGCGTCTGAACAGGAAAACCTGCTTGGAGATGAAACCATCGACGATACAGATATCGACTTGGAAGAAATCCCCCCGCCACCGCCACCACCGGCCAAGCGTGATGATTCCGGAGATGCGGATATTTTCGTGGCGTACGATACACCTCCTGATCTTCAAGGCGGTCAGAACTTTATCAAGAAGAACCTGAAGTACCCGGAAATGGCCCGTCAGGCGGGCATTGAGGGGAAAGCAATCGTCAGCGTGGTCATCGACGAGAAAGGGAACGTGATAACGGCCGATGTCTTGAAAGAGGACGGTAATGTCGGCTTCGGACAGGCGGCTATCGATGTAATCATGAAGGCCAAGTTTTCTCCGGCGAGACAGCGGGACAAAGCTGTAAAGGTACGTATTTCATTTCCCATTATCTTCAAGCTTCGAAACTGAAAGCCAACATCCTTTTTTGAAGCCGCCTCGTTAGGCGGCTTTTTTTTTGCCTTCCGCGTTTGTTACAATCCGTCATATTCATGCGTTATCGGTCTACTAGGCCACCTGACTTAATTGGCTATCAGGTTTGCCGATTCGAGGAGTCCACCATGATTCGGATTAAACGATCAAACGCTGAGCTACCTACTGGTTCAACTTCCGACATTGCTTTTCTATTGCTTGTCTTCTTTGTTGTCATCACGACAGTTCAAACCGACAAGGGAATCGGGCTGGTACTGCCGGCGGAGGATGCTATGGCGAGACTTCCAGCCCGGAATTTGTCAAGCATTCTGATGAATAAGGAGGGGGCAATTCTCATGGATGATGAATTGTGCCCCATCACCCAGATCCGGGAAAGAGCCATGGCCAAACTAAGCGGGAACAGTCTGGTGGTATTCTCTGTCCAGACAAGTAAGAGGACACCGTATGCCGTCTTTGTACTCGTACTTGATCAATTGAGACAAGCAGGCGCCGAAAAGATTGT
>JAGQUY010000017.1:244-2051 GCA_020438245.1 Bacteroidota bacterium | reverse complement strand
ATCAAAAAACGGTTGGAGGAATGGGAAGCGTTTCGCCATCTGTACTCTCAGGACAAAATGGTCACCAAAATCCGCGATCGGGAAATTGTCAATGAACTTTCGACGATCAGTTTGAGCGGTACTCGAATTCCAAAAGTCGCTTTACCGCAATACAAGGATTGGGGAGACCTGCTCTTGTGGATTATGAAAGAAAACGCGCCCGGTGAATTTCCGTTCACCGCCGGTGTTTTTCCTTTCAAGCGAACGACGGAGGATCCCACGCGAATGTTCGCGGGCGAAGGAACCCCGGAACGGACGAATCGCAGATTTCACCTTGTTTCCAAGGGCCAGCCTTTTGTCCGCCTTTCCACCGCCTTCGACTCGGTGACCCTGTACGGCGAAGATCCCGACTATAGACCGGACATTTATGGCAAGATTGGAAATTCCGGCGTAGCCATTTGCACGCTGGACGATATGAAGAAACTGTATGCCGGCTTTGACTTGTGCGATCCGAACACATCCGTTTCCATGACCATCAACGGGCCTGCTCCGATGATTCTGGCGATGTTTTTCAATACAGCGATCGATCAACAGGTGGAAAAATATTTGAGAGAAAACGGGCAATCGGACAAACTGATACATCCGAAAGAACCGCACGATCATCCGCACTATGAAAACGCTATCAAGACGGATGGGCGTCTGTTCGGGTACGGTACGTTAGGTCTCACCGGTGACAAGCTCGTCGATCGGGAGACGTATGAGCGTATCAAGAAAGATACCCTGGCCGTTGTTCGGGGAACGGTGCAGGCTGACATCCTCAAGGAAGATCAGGCACAGAATACCTGTATTTTTTCGACGGAATTTGCGATGAAAATGATGGGCGATATGCAGGAGTATTACGTCGAGAAAAAGATCCGCAATCATTATTCAGTCAGCATTTCCGGCTACCATATCGCCGAGGCCGGCGCCAATCCCATCACCCAGGCTGCGCTTACACTGGCCAACGGGTTCACGTTTCTGGAATATTATCTATCCCGTGGCATGCCTGTCGATGCCTTTGCGCCAAATCTGTCCTTTTTCTTCAGCAACGGCCTTGATCCCGAATATGCCGTCATCGGGCGTTGTGCCAGGCGCATCTGGTCGATTGCGTTAAAATATAAGTACAAGGGAAACGATCGATCCCAGAAACTGAAATACCACATCCAAACCTCCGGCCGCAGTCTGCATGCCATGGAAATCGATTTTAACGACATCCGCACCACGTTGCAGGCGCTGATGGCGATCTACGACAACTGCAATTCGCTGCATACCAACGCGTATGATGAGGCCATCACGACACCCACCGAAGAATCCGTTCGTCGAGCCATGGCGATCCAGCTGATCATTAACAAGGAATTCGGTCTGGCGAAAAATGAAAATGCGCTTCAAGGCTCGTTCATCATCGAAGAATTGACCGACTTGGTTGAAGAAGCTATCCTGAAAGAGTTTGACCGGATTTCCGAAAGAGGCGGAGTGCTTGGGGCCATGGAAACGATGTACCAGCGAAATAAAATCCAGGAAGAGTCTCTACTGTACGAAGGCTTGAAGCACGACGGAAGACTTCCGATCATCGGAGTGAATACATTCCTGAATCCCCATCCTCACACGGCCGCGCAGCCGACCGAATTGATCCGTTCGACCAAACAAGAAAAGGAACAGCAAATAAAAAATGTCCGTGAATTCTGGAAGCGCAATACACCGGCCAATGAAGGAAAATTGAAAGAACTGCGCAAGGTGGCGCTGAAAAACGGAAATGTTTTTGCCGAATTGATGGAAACGGTGAAGTACT
>JAGQUY010000017.1:0-227 GCA_020438245.1 Bacteroidota bacterium | reverse complement strand
CAGATCAGCAATTTGTTATACCAAGTAGGCGGGCAGTATCGCAGAAATATGTAATTCTTTGGATCGGGGTCACACATTTTGAAAGGAACTGTATGCGGCCTTTTTTCCTTATCCTTTGCCTGACGGCAGCAGGTGTTGCCCAGACCAAGACGTCGGTTGCCGTTTTGGATTTTAAAGCGACAGGAAGTGCCAGAATTGAAGATGTTTCCCTGTTAACGGGCCGTTTT
>JAGQUY010000016.1 GCA_020438245.1 Bacteroidota bacterium | reverse complement strand
AAATATTCCTTTTTGCTGGAATCGGTGGAAGGAGAGGAGAAAATCGCCCGTTTTTCCTTCCTGGCCCGGGATCCTGAATTAATTCTTGAAACAAAGCATAATAGTGCTAAAATTACTGATTTTAAGGGGAAAAAGCCCCAGGTCACAAAAAAGACCATTGAGGATTCCCCGTTAACCTATATTCGCCAAATTATGGCCCGATATAGGTTTGTGAATCTGGACGGTCTCCCGCGGTTTTGCGGAGGGATGGTCGGGTTTTTAAGTTATGATACGGTCAGGTTCTTTGAAAAATTACCGGATTTAACCAAGGATGATCTTAAGCTGCCGGACACCTTACTGGTTCTGGCGAAAGATCTTATCATCTTTGATCATTTAAATCACAAGATGAAAATTGTCAGTTGCGCGGAAGTCGATCCAAAAGCTTCGGCTCAGAAAAAAGCAAAGGCCTATCAAGACGCTCTTAAGCGGATTGATCAGACAATTGCCGATTTACAAAAGCCGTTGAAACAGGCGAAACGGAAGATTAGCGGAAAGCTGACAAAGTTAAAAGCCAAATCCAACTTTACGGAAGCACAGTTTAAAACGATTGTTGATAAGGCCAAAAAAGAAATTCGGGCCGGAGAAATTATTCAGGTTGTTTTGTCTCAGCGTTTTGAGGTCAATATCAAGGTTGACGCCTTGGAAATTTATCGGGCCTTGCGCGCGTTAAATCCGTCACCTTACATGTATCTTCTTAATCTGAATGGGACGGAAATTGTCGGGTCATCACCGGAGTTGTTGGTGAGATGTGAAGACGGAGTGGTCGAAACACGACCGATTGCCGGAACGCGTTGGAGAGGAAAGAGTGACGAGGAAGATGACCGCTTAGCCGAAGAATTATTAAACGACCCCAAAGAAAAAGCCGAGCATATCATGCTGGTGGATTTGGGGCGGAACGATTTGGGGCGTGTGTGTCAAAAGGGAACAGTTCATCTGTCCGAGTTTATGGAAATTGAACGGTACTCGCATGTCATGCATATTATCAGCAATGTGAAAGGACGATTGGCGAAAGACAAAGACGATTTTGATGTGCTGCAGGCGGCCTTTCCTGCCGGAACGGTTTCCGGCGCGCCCAAAATTCGGGCTATGGAAATCATTGACGAGTTAGAAAATGTACGGCGCGGTATTTACGCCGGTTGCATCGGATACTTTAATTATAATGGCGATTTCGACACCTGCATCAGCATTCGCACCATGATCATGCAGGATGGAGTCTGTCATTTACAGGCCGGCGCCGGAATAGTATTCGATTCCGTACCGGATAAGGAATGCGAAGAGGTTGCCAATAAGGTGCGCGGCATGTTGAAGGCGGTGCGCTTCGCCCGCAGGGGATTGACATGATAGTTTTGATAGACAACTACGATTCGTTTACCTATAATCTGTTTCAATATTTGACCCAGCTCACACCGGAAGTACGCGTATTTCGCAACGACCGGATAACACTCTCGGAAATTAAAACTTTGCAACCGGCCGGCATTGTAATTTCGCCCGGCCCCGGTCGACCGGAAGACGCGGCGGTCAGTGTGGACATTGTGCGCGACCTGGCCGGTCAACTGCCCATTCTGGGTGTGTGCCTTGGACATCAGGCCATCGGCTACGTAAACGGCGGACGCATTGTCGGCGCACCGACCATTATGCATGGAAAGATATCCAGCGTCGAACACGACGGGCGCGGCGTTTTTCATGGATTGCCCTCACCGTTTGTGGCCACCCGTTATCATTCGCTGGTCATCGATACGGCTGAATTTCCGGAAGCCGAATTGGAAATCAGCGCCCGCACGACGGACGGCGTGATCATGGGCGTACGCCATAAGAAGCATTCCAATCTGGAAGGGGTGCAATTTCATCCTGAATCGATTTTAACGGATCATGGCATGCGGTTGATGCGCAATTTCGTTCGACTGTGTGGATTGCCGTTGACAGATCCGATTGAATCGTCGGTCGCATGCGCATCGGAATCGACATAGGCAATGTGATCATCGGATCGGATACCGATGATCCCGACCAATTCTTCGGCGACCGCTATCTACAGGCGCCCGAAGTTCACGCCGCTTTCCAGAGCATCGCAGAATTGGTACGCGTATCGGGCCGACACAACGTGTTGATCATTTCGAAATGCGGGCCTTTCATTCAGAAGCGTTCCCTGGAGTGGTTAAGCCATCACGATTTTTTTAATCGCACCGGTTTTCATCGAGAAAACGTACACTTCACGCTGCATCGACATGAAAAAGCGCCCCTCTGCGATCGATTGAACATTGACGCGTTTATAGACGATCGATTCACGGTGTTGGAACACATGCTGCCGTTGGTAGCGGATCATCGTATGCGACAACTGTATCTGTTCGCTCCGGATGAAGACGAACATACTCTATACCGGAAGCACGCCGAATCCTCCGCTCTGGCACAGCGCGCCATTCACCGGGTTCCCGATTGGGACGGCGTACAAAATCATCTGCTGAAAATAATCGAAGGTTGACTATACCCGCACCGGCAGACCGTGATCCTCATTATCCGTGAGTATTTCAAACGCGGCGCCATGCCGACTGTACAGCTCCGTACGCGGCA
>JAGQUY010000015.1 GCA_020438245.1 Bacteroidota bacterium | reverse complement strand
TGCTCGAAGGAGTTCAAAAAACTCAACCTCAAGGCGATTAAAAAAGATCTGACGGAGCTGATGACGGATTCTCAGGATTGGTGGCCGGCCGACTACGGTCACTACGGCGGTCTCTTCATCCGCATGGCGTGGCACAGTGCCGGCACCTACCGCATCGGAGATGGCCGTGGTGGCGCGGGCTCGGGTACGCAGCGATTCGCCCCGCTTAACAGCTGGCCGGATAATGCCAACCTGGATAAGGCGCGTCGCCTGCTCTGGCCGATCAAACAAAAATACGGCAACAAAATCTCCTGGGCCGATCTGATGATCCTCGCGGGTAATGTTGCGTTGGAATCGATGGGTTTTAAGACCTTCGGCTTCGGTGGCGGACGGGAAGATATTTGGGAGCCTGAAGAAGATATTTATTGGGGCACGGAAACCGAGTGGCTGGGCGACAAACGTTATAAGGGCGACCGCGAACTGGATAATCCGCTTGCCGCTGTGCAGATGGGATTGATCTACGTGAATCCGCAAGGGCCAAACGGTGAACCGGATCCCATTAAATCGGGGAGGGACATTCGCGAAACCTTTGCACGTATGGCGATGAACGACGAAGAAACGGTTGCTCTTACCGCCGGCGGTCACACGTTCGGAAAAGCGCACGGCGCAGCACCTGAATCTCATGTCGGACGCGAACCGGAAGCCGCACCCATGCAGGAGCAGGGCCTTGGATGGGCCAACAAATATGCAAGCGGCAAGGGCGACGACACGATCACCAGTGGTATCGAAGGCGCATGGACGCCGAACCCGATCAAGTGGGACAACGGCTATTTTGACATGCTGTTTGGATATGAATGGGAACTGGTCAAGAGTCCGGCAGGCGCCTGGCAATGGCTCGCCAAGGATGTGAAGGAGAAGGACATGGTTCCCGGCGCGCATGACAAATCCAAAAAACACCGGCCGATGATGACTACGGCAGACATGGCGATGCGTATGGACCCGATCTACGAAAAAATCTCGCGACGCTTTCATCAGAATCCGAAGGAATTCGCCGACGCTTTCTCGCGAGCCTGGTTCAAACTGACCCACCGCGATATGGGCCCCCGCTCACGCTACCTTGGTGAAGAAGTCCCGAAAGAAGTATTGATCTGGCAGGATCCTCTTCCGGAGGCCGATTACAAATTAGTCAGTGAAAAAGACGTTTCATCTCTTAAAAAGAAGATTCTTGAGTCCGGGCTTCCTATCTCTCAGCTTGTCTCGACGGCATGGGCATCGGCTTCCACCTTCCGCGGCTCAGATAAACGAGGCGGGGCAAACGGAGCACGAATTCGTCTTGAGCCGCAAAAGGATTGGAAAGTGAATCAGCCGGAGCAACTGAAGACCGTCTTGGCGAAGCTGGAAAAGATCCAGAAAGACTACAATCGTACGGCTGGCAAGAAAAAGATCTCCCTTGCCGATATGATCGTCCTGGGTGGATGTGCTGGCATTGAGCAGGCTGCCAAAAATGCCGGCCATGACATCACCGTTCCGTTTGAGCCCGGACGCACCGATGCTTCCCAGAAACAAACCGATGTGGCGTCGTTCGCCGTGCTCGAACCGTATGCTGACGGGTTCCGGAATTATCAAAAGGCCAAATACTCCGTCAAGGCCGAGGAACTGCTGCTCGACCGCGCTCAACTGCTTACGCTGACTGCACCGGAAATGACGGTTCTTATCGGCGGGTTGCGGGTATTGGGCGCGAACTACGGAAATTCGAAGCACGGAGTCTTCACGGATAAGCCCGAGACCCTTACGAACGATTTCTTCGTGAACCTGCTCGACATGGGTAC
>JAGQUY010000014.1 GCA_020438245.1 Bacteroidota bacterium | reverse complement strand
CACATAGTGGCTCACATCGGCAATGTGGACTCCAAGGAGTTGATTCCCGTTAGAAAGCTCCTCCAAAGAAACCGCATCATCAAAATCCTTGGCATCGACAGGGTCAATAGTAAAACAGACGGCCTGACGAAAGTCCAATCGAGACACAATCGTTCTTTCAGATATTTTCTCGGGGATCGCTTCAGACTCGAGCAGGACTGGTTTTGGAAAATCAAAATGCAAATCATGTTGCTTTACTACGGATAGCACATCTACTCCAACCTCGTCCGGAAACCCCAGAATTTCCGTTATAGCTCCCTCCGGGTTGAGATATTCATCTATCCATCGCTCTAACGCTATCACCACTTTCTGGCCTTCAAGGGCTCCCAGCTCTTTTTCTGCGGCCACATAGATGTCTCGACGGAAACGGGGATCATCGGGTACGACAAACGCAAACTCCCGCCCTCTCCTGAAAGTCCCCACGATGCGTCGCGTTGAACGTTCAACGATTTCCAGGACTTCCGCCTCCCGACGATTGGATCGGGAACTCTTCGAAAAAGGAACGATTCGAACGAGATCTTTGTGCATAGCCGTAGACAGCCGAGTGGGGGATATGTAAAAATCATCTTCATATCCTTCGATCGATACAAACCCTTCGCCTTTCTTGTTGATCGTCACGATACCTTCAAGGAAACTCTTTCCGCCAAGACGATAGGATTTTCCGTGTTTGACCAGAGCGCCGGTCAAGACCAATTCATTGAGATGTTTTGTAACCTCACGAACATTGGCACCAAGTAGCTTGGAGATATCGGCAGGCCGAAACTCGTCATTTTTGGCTTTCCGAAAAAGATTCAGAATTCTTTTTTCAAGAGACTTTTGCATGCATAAACCTTTTAATGTGGACCAGTGTACTGAGGATTCCGCTGATAAGCAATTGAGGGTTTTACGCCCTATGGGATGATTTAATCTTCATGAGACCGCCAAGCAGTTGGCGCTCCGACGTGCGGAAAAAGAAACGCCAACCCATCAAAAAATAGCAGAGAACCATGACCAGGGACACCAAAATCCGATAAAAAGTGGACTCGAGAAACAAAAGTTCGGATATCTTGGCTAGAACAAGCAGTCCCACGCCAAACACAAGAGGTTTAAGCATCGACCAGCTTAGCGGGTGAATCTTCAACAGAAAATGAAATTGTAGAATCTGGACAATCGAAGTCAGGACTGAAGCTGAAAAACATCCAATGGCAGCTCCCGTGAGACCATGAGCAGGGATCAATAAAAAATCGATAATGAGGTTGATGGTAACAAAAAAAACGCTATTCATCAGATTCAAATATGGATACCCAGACATCACCAATACGGGCTCAATGCTGGAAAACACCGTATGCAACGCCAACCCGCCAATCACCAAGACCAAAACCAGGTTTCCAGTAACAAAATCGCTTCCATACATACTGAGAATCAAATCACCGGACAGAGCCACGAGCATAAAGAAACCGAAACATAATAGAAACGCAATTCGAATAAGTGCACTATAAATGTCATTCAATGCATTCAGGTCACCACGGTGACGCATTTCAACGACTATTGGCATCATAATGGGGTCGATTGCCATTGGAATATTGCGCATAACATTCCCGATATTTAGAACCACTTGAAAAACCGCTACTTGCGCGGCAGGGACAAGCAAACTGAGGGGAATTATGTCCAGGCGCAAGATCACGGTAAACAGAAAATCGGCCAACATGACCGGGAAACCAAACACAAAAATATGCCTCCATTGATTGATATCGGGCAAGGCACCAAAAAGGCCACGCAGGCTAAAATATTTGGAAAAAAACCAGATCGATGCAATGCAGCCAAGGCCAAACGCCAGTGCACGTGCCAGAAAAGGCGCCGTCGAAACGCCAAAAATCAATACGATCGAAAGAATGAGTACAAAATCAAGGAGCGGCTCAAGGCCCTGTCTTACAAAAACCCACACACGCATGATCTTGAGCCCGCGTGTCGCCGTCAGCATGATCGTTGTAACACAATAGAAGGGGGCCGATAAGCAGACAATTTTCAGATACTGCGCCAAGGGCGGCTTGTTGAATATTTGGGCAATATCAAATGCGAATACATAAACAGCTGCGACCAGCAGAGAACTCAACACAAGACTTAACAACACACATCCGACAATAGCCCGATAAAACTCACTGTCTCCCCGGGCCTTGCTCTTGGCAACAAAATCAATAACCAGACGGTGGGCGCCAAAGTAGCAAACGATGAAAGCGAGATTCAAGATCATCCATGTCGTACTGTAGTACCCATAGATTTCCTGGCCGAGCATCCTAGTCGCCACCAGATCAAATCCGAGGAAAGAAAACTTGCCAAGATTACCAATGAGGTTTACAAAGGCTCCCCGGGTAACCTCATAGGTCTCATGGCCGCTATTTTTTGTGACGGTCACTGCACGTTGCGGGTGGATACCGCATGGATAGCGTTTAGCACGTCTGCTACGCTAATAGAATCCATGCAATTGGGCTGGAAATCGCAATCCATTTTATAACAGACAAGGCAGTCAAGTGCCGGCTGTATTTTGACAACCCGTCCGTAATCTTCAATTTCGTTGGCCGATGTGGGGCCAAACAGACAAATCGTAGGCTTTTTGAGCGCAGTAGCGACGTGCAAAGCCATCGTATCGCCCGTCACAACGACCGAAGGAAGCGACATCAGCGCGAAGAACTGTCGCAACGAGTTATTAGTGCCAGTATCAATAACTTTTGGACTCATACTTGAGAGTGCCCGGTTTCTCTCCGTTTCCTCGGGGCCGCCAAACAAAAGAACAGCCGTGCTTTCCCGATTTATCAACTCCTTCACCAGTCCACGATACCCGTCCAGTGTCCATTTCTTATATGTCCACCGGCCGCCGGCCCCCGTATTGAGTCCAATTACGTTTCGAAAGCCACCCAACTTGTATCGGGCGCGGAAGCTCTCGGCGAAAGCCAGTTCCTCGTTGGATAATCTCAGTACAATTTCCGAACGATCGTAGGGTATCCCGGCAATATCATGAATGATTTGCTGATAGGTCTTCGTATTCTTCTTTTTCAGATCATCGAAGGCGCCCAATTCGAACCACTCCTCTGAGGGTCCATCCACGGGACAGACCCGGCCGTTCGATTCACAACGGAAACCCTTGAATATCTTGGCCCTGACCATGGAAGCGTATTTAGCGCTTGATGGATTTGCGTCAGGATGCACAACAAGGTCAAACTCGACGCTTAACAGCTTTGCGACTATTTGCGGATCCTCAATCCACCAAACCTCATGAACCATCGGGTTATTAACGAAAAGATCAACCGCGTTTGCCTTTGTGAGCCATGTTACATGGGCTGCCGGATATGCCTTGATTAATGAAGGGAGAAGGCTGGTTGTTCTTAACACATCTCCGAGCGCGTCGAACTTTATAACTAGAATCCTCGCACCTATAGGAGCATATTCCGAACAATTATCACACTTCACTCCGGTCTTCTTGTGGAAGTCACAAGGACGGTCACCAGGGAAGTGCAGGCAGGCTGGCTTCAGAATCATGCCGTTGTCTCACCAATTATGGTCTCAAAAAGCTCGGCAATACGATTAAACTGATTCGTCTGTATGCGGGCTTTGATATTATTCCTAAAGTCAACCGTCTCGCGCAGTTTAAGGAATCGGAAGACTCCTTCCGCAAGCGCGTGCGGCGATTCGGGTTCGACGATCAGGCCGGTCTTTTCCTCATCGACAAATTCCGCTAATCCGCCAACATTGGTAACAAGTACCGGTTTCTCAAACCCGTACGCAATATTAAGGATTCCACTCTGGGTTGCCTCCCGATATGGCAGGATTACCAAGTCAGCCTTAGCGTAATAATCACCAACCTCCTCGTTTGGTATGAAACGATCAACCATTGTAACACTGTCGGAAAGGCCCAAATCCGCGATCAGGGAAGCATATTGATTAGGATCATCATAAGACTCTCCCACGATTAACAACTTCGAGTCTGGAGCACGCTCCAAGATCAGAGGCATCGATTTGAGGAGCACATCCAAACCTTTATACCGTCGGATGTAACCAAAGAAAAGCATTGTCAAATGCTCCCTTGGAGATTGAACAACAAACTCATCTGGATGATTCATCCCATAACAATCGTAAACAGGCAACTCTGATTGATATACCTTTCGTTTTTTTTTCAAGGAACCCAGGTCCTTCGCTACTACAGATGAAAGCGACAAGAATGCAGACGCCCTTTTAAGACCGATCTTTGTCAAAAAACGGTCAATAAAGCGGCCCTCATGGGAGATTACGTTTTCGGTGATAAAGAGAATCTTTTTCGAAAACCCAGAGCCCAACGCCAGACAAATACCATAGTGAGATGGTCCAAAAAAAGGATTCCACCAGTCAAACACTACAAGATCCGGATTAAAGACCTTGATGTATCTCGCTGTGCGTATCCAAGAAAATGGATTTATTGAATTAACCACGCGTACACTCGGGACCGGATTAATGGCTTTCTTGCTAAGATCGTATTGAGAGGTGCCGGGAAACAATAAAGATGGGTATAAAAGACTATAATTAAACATCTTGACTTCAAAACGCTCTTCGAGCGCATGAAATACATGGGTCATAAACAGGGCATTACCGCCGCGATATGGAAAGCACGGTCCGATAAGGGCAATTTTCTTTTTCACTTCTTCTTCTCGACAGGAGCTTCGGATCGCTCCTGAGTACTGGATCGACGAATATTCTCGATGATATTGGACGTGGAGAATCCTGCAACCAGATCAACCAAGGCGACTTTTCCGCCATACGACTCGACAAAATCGGCTCCAACCACTTTGTCGGGAGTATAATCGGACCCTTTGACCAACAGATCGGGCTGCAGCGCACGAATTAGCTTCATCGGAGTATCTTCATCGAACATAACTACGTAATCAACCGCCTCAAGGGCTGCCAGTATGTGGGCACGCTCTTTTTCAGGAACAATAGGCCTTGAAAGACCTTTAAGCCGTCGAACGGACGAGTCTGAATTTACACCGACGATTAAAAGGTCGCCAAGCGCTTTGGCCTTACCCAATAGCGTGATATGTCCGACATGCAATATGTCGAAGCATCCGTTTGTAAAAACAACCCTTTTTCCATCACGGAGAGAAGGCAGCAATCGCTGCAATTCAGTGGCGGTTGTTATCTTTCTATTGCCCGCATCTTCATGCAGTTCTCTAAGGACTTCGTCAGCCGTCACTGTAACCGTCCCCATGTGACTGACTGCGATACCCGCGGCTATGTTTGCAATATGTGCAGCCTCAGAGATCGTTCGGCCCAAGGCGACATATCGAGCCAAATATGCAATTACAGTGTCTCCGGCCCCGGTTACGTCATAAACTTCCCGCGCGGTCGACTTTATCGACTCCGACTTCTTTTTTTCCTGCAAGAACATACCGTCCTTGCCGAGCGTGATCAAAACATGATCTATTTGACACTTTTTTTGAATCCAAAGAGCCGTATCCCTAATTTCATCGAAGCCTGAAAAAGTTCGTCCACTTGCCAACTCAGCTTCCCGCGCATTTGGTTTGATCAGCGATGCTCCCGAATACACGGTTAGGTCCTTCCTTTTCGGATCCACGATGCTTAAGACGCCGGATTCGCGACAAAGACGCAAAGTCTCCCTCACCACCCTGTCAGTCAGGACGCCTTTATTATAGTCCGAAATAACTATGACTTTGAATCTGCCAACGTTCTTTGTGATATAGTCGATCAACTTCGACTCAGTCGCTTCAACAACCGGTGTGCACTTTTCCTGGTCTATTCGAACCACCTGCTGACTGCCGGCCAATATCCTCGTCTTGGTAGTAGTGGGTCTCAAATTATCCATCAACATGGCGTCTTTTACGCCGACTTTTCTGAGTTCTCCACGAAGGAGCTTACCGTTCTCGTCCCTACCGATCACTCCTGCCAAAGTAGTACGACAGCCGATTGCTACCAGGTTATGCGCCACGTTGGCAGCCCCACCGAGAGCAATATTCTCTTTAGAAATATTTACAATCTGGACCGGGGCTTCGGGCGAAATTCGATCAACGCTGCCCCAGATGAACTTGTCGAGAATGATATCACCAATAACCAAAATTTCGGGCCTGGCCTTGGACGTCAATATATTGACCAAATCATCCTGTTTCATGCGTGCACCTGATGACGCAACAAATTAAAAAAGTTGTCCATGTCTATATTGCCGCCGCTCAGAATTACTCCAACCCTCTTTCCCGTAAGGCGCAGCTCATTCCTCAGAACGGCGGCAAATGGGACAGCCGCCGTCGGTTCAACAACCATCTTCAGTCGGCTGAATATCCAACGCATCGCTTCAATGACTTCTGAATCGCTGACCAAAACCATTTCATCGAGATACGTCCTCATAATTTCAAATGTTCTTTCGCCTAGAGCCACAGTGCGCATGCCGTCAGCGATGGTGTTCGGTGGATCGATCGTTACTATTTTGCCCGATTTCAGGGACTGCCAGCCGTCATTCGCAGCTTCGGTTTCTACCCCGACGATTTTTACGGCAGGATGGAGATGTTTGAGTGCGATACAGCATCCGGAAGTCAAACCACCTCCTCCAACAGGGCAAAAAACGTAATCAAGAGCGTCTACCTGTTGACCAAATTCCAAGCCCACGGTTCCCTGACCGGCAATGATTAGATCATGATCAAAAGGCGGCACCAGCGTGCGTCCTTCTTTTTCGGCTATACCTTTTCCGATAGTCTCCCTGTTCTCTTTTCCGTAGTTGTAAATGACAATCTCGGCTCCGTAACCCTTTGTCGCTTCGACCTTTATTTTTGGCGAATTATCCGGCATGACGATCTTGGCGTTCGTATTGAGCAGCGCCGCAGCAAGGGCAACTCCCTGTGCGTGGTTCCCAGAGGAAAATGCAACGACACCCTTCTTAAGCTGCTTATCTGTCAAAGACGAAATCATGTTGTAGGCACCCCTAATTTTGAATGCCCCAACCCGTTGAAAATTCTCGCATTTGAAAAAAAGGTCGGCCCCTGCCAGTTCATTCACGCGGCGCGAGGTGAGCACCGGGGTGCGGTGCACCCTGCCCTTGAGGTCGGCCGCGGCGTGGGCCACGTCGGCGGGTTGGAGGGGCAGATCCGGGGCCCCGGGTGCAACCTCGCGGACGTCGGACTGGTGTGATGAAAGGGGATCCGGATCCCCTGACGGGCTGGACATGACATTTAAGATCCGACAGGGATTGACATGGCTCTCTTGACGGTTCGTACGGGGATTGCATATCAATGTCAATGTCGGCATGGACGTCGACGCTCGGGGGCGGCGGGTTTGGCGTACGCCGCAAACCGAGATTTCCCGGTGGGTTATGCACCTGCGGGGCTTGCGGAACCGGTGCCTGGATGGTTTCCGGTGTTGAGCTTGGGCAGGTGCCAATTCGGTCAACTGACGAAAATGCCGCCCGGACGCAGGCGTTCGCATCAAGTGTCGCTTGATGCCGTGGTGACGTTCAAGTCCTCAGCAGCCGCCGACCGATGGAGTTTGGGAACGTGACGGGCCCGGCCGAATTCTGCCGGAGGTTCATCGCCGGTGGGCCGACGGCTCCTGGCGGCGGGGTTCAGTCCTGCACGGGGCAGGTCTCAGAGGTCTCAATCTGGGCTCAGCAGGTCTGGTGACACGGGATCATGACGCCTGAGTTTGGACACCCGAGTTTGGGATCACGGAGTCTG